>JAJYAG010000021.1 GCA_021779665.1 Bacteroidota bacterium
GGTGCAATTTTGCGGAAGATGAAGTATATTGCCATATTTGCGGAGCACAAAGCTTGCAAAGGAATGGAAGGTGCCGCCGGTAACTTTCGACACGTTTTTATCTTTGAGCAGGGTTTCAACCCTTTGCAGCATTTCGTTGGCGGCTTTACGGGTAAAAGTAAGCAGCAGAATGGACTGAGGATCGACCCCCTTTTCAATCAGGTAAGAAACACGGTGCACAATCACCCTTGTTTTTCCGCTTCCGGCGCCGGCAATGCATAAAATGGGCTTCTCCGTAAGCACAGCTCCTGCAAGCTGAGCCGGATTAAGGCATTTATCGTATTGCACTTTGAATTTCGAAAAATCCAAAGTTGAAAGCGCCTTCAGATCGATATTTTTCTTCTCGATAGCATCGGTAATCTTCCGAAGCTGCAATATTTTCTGCTCCAGATGTGTTGGCATAGCAAGTGCCGCATAAACATCGGGCGAAATATTATGCAAACTGTTGTAATCTTCAGGGATTGCAGGCTTGGAAGGGGTTTTACTTATAACAATATTACTTAAAAAGCTGTTCAGCAAATCTTCCTTCTCCTGCAGAAACGGAGGAAGTTCATCGTCGGAACTAAAAAGAGCCGGTTTTTCAGCATCCTCATCCTTTTCATCATCTCTTTCCCAATTGTACTGGCTCATATATTGATTAAATTATCGTCGTTTAGAAAGTGTGTAATATAAAAATAATTTCAATTCCCTCAATGATTCCGCTATGCTTAGGTTTTATAAGGTTTTTCCTTTGGTGAGTTCAGCTCCTCTGTGGATTCGCTACCCCATGTTTTGACCAATAATAACCCCATTCACAATAAGGTTTTAATAGTATTATTCATTAAATCAGAAACATAGCTAATGGCACGAATTTAACCCAATAAAGGGTGTAAACCATTAAAATTTGAGATTATGGCAAATACTAAAAGCACTCAGAAAGGCCACACGAACAAAGAAAAAGGCAATATGAGAAGTTCTCAAAAGGACATCAAACAAGATGAGTCTAAGAATAACAAATAGTTAAATAAATGTTTTCATGGTTGAATGAGGTTGTCTCGATAAAGTCCGCCCGGACTGAGACAACCTCTTTTTTTGTTTTTTAAACAACATGTTTAATCTAAACCTCTAAAATTCAGAATTATGTCACAATT
Source organism: Bacteroidota bacterium (assembly GCA_021779665.1). Taxonomy (GTDB): domain Bacteria; phylum Bacteroidota; class Bacteroidia; order Bacteroidales; family JAAUTT01; genus JAAUTT01. The sequence goes on from JAJYAG010000021.1 coordinate 1,170, forward strand.
AAATCCCAAAAGAAATTTACTTGCAGCACTTGGCTTGTCGTTGCTGCTTGGATTTTCCGTATCGTGTAAGGATGATGACGGAAACGACAATGTTGTAAAAGAACGCAACATAACGCTCGACTCGAAACAGGAAATTCCGACGGTAATGAACCGGAACGAAAAAGGAAATGCCAACCTGAAGCTTATGAAAGACAGCTCTTTGTCCTTCAACCTCTCAGTTTCAAATTTTGATGGAACCGACCAGTTGACCATGGCACATATTCATACAGGAAGTCCTGTGGAATCGGGACCTCCGATTATAACTCTGGTTGATAACAGTAAGACCAAGTTCCAGGGAACCAGCGCATCGGGAACAGTAAAGCTTAATGCTAGTCAGTATGCAGCTGTTAAAGACGGGGGTAATTTCTATGTCAATGTTCATTCGACGAAACTTCCATTGGGACTGGTGAGAGGTGAACTTGACAAAGAAGTTCTCTTTGCTCAGAACGTGGATTTGACACCTATGACAAATACACTGAGACCGGAAACCGGAACAGCCATTCTGAGAATGACAAAAGATTCGACGTTGCATTATAAAGTTTCGGTGAATAACCTTACAACCGGCGATATTCTCACCGCGGCTCAGATTAATGTAGGAAAAACAGGGATTGTTGGACCAGTGGTCATACCGCTTTATACCGGATCGGCCGATTACAATACTGCGAAAAGCCTTAAGCTGACTTCGTCGCAGGCAAACTTCCTTCAGAATATGGAGGTTTATGTTTCGGTTAACAGTCAGCAGGTTGCCAATGAGTTATTGAGAGGTCAGATAAGATAACTATTTTTAAATTTCCGTTTATCAAGAGAAGGGCGCAGCGTAAACTGCGCTTTTTTTATTTACAGAAGGAAAAGATTTTCTTCAAACAAAATTTAGCAACCAAAAAAGCGTTAATTTAAAGTTCTTAACCATTTACAACCTATCTTCATGAACCTTAAACAGGTGCCAACTTTTAACCTGGTAAAAAATGCAATTCTAACCCTGGCGTTAAGCATTTTCACCTTCGTATCAAATGCCCAGAATATCAGAATCACCTACCTGAACACGGATAACTACCCCGAAATTGAAGCTGGTTTTGTGGCAACAACTCCTGAAGGGATGAAGATTTACAATTCTACTGTTGAAGACTTTACAATCTCGGAAAATAATTACCATAATAAGATTATTGAGGTTATCAACCCAAAACAGAACTACAATCCTGTATCGGTGGTGATTATGATTGACATTTCCATATCCATGCAGGGAAAAAAACTGGACCTTGTCAGGGAAGCTCTTGTCGATTTTTTAGACCAGATTCCGCTTGAAACCTCGGAAGTGGCAATTGCCTGCTTTAGCGATGAGGCTTATGTTTATACCGATTTCACGCAAAGTAAAAACCGTTTGATCTCTGCTTTAAATCGTTTAAAGAACATTAACGGAACCAACTTCGATAATGCATTTCTGAATACCGATCAGGGAGCACTTGCCATTGGCGCAGGAGCCCGGAATAAGAAAGTTGTTGTTTTTATTACCGATGGACTTGGTACCACCGACTCGGATAGAATAGCCGAGGTAGCCAATAAAATGTCGGCATCGGTATATGCGCTGAATGTTGTATTGTCCATTCCGAAGGATTTACCCGCTCTTACCGAAAAAACACATGGCATGTATTTCGAAAGAATCGTCACCAAGAGCCAGTTCAGGCAGGCTTCATCGGCAATTTTTAAAGAACTGGAATGTACTGATTATGGCACCATCAAATGGCTCTCCAAATCCGACTGCGAAATCACAAAACCAGTTCAGTTAAAGTACAGAAACTCGCTGCTGGAGTTCGACTTTGATGTACCATCCGAAAAAGTCGGAAAAATTGACGCTAATCCATCACTGGTGCAGTTTGGTGCCGCAAAAGTGGGTCTGGAACAGATGCAGGGATTGCGGGTGACTTCGTACAATATTCCGGTTACTGTCAAGTCGTTGGAAATTGACCCGAAATCGCCTTTTAAACTTGCCGACAGCATTAAATTTCCGCTGAAGCTGAAACCAGGAGAACTGCTTAACACAAAAATCAAATTTACGGCTGCGGAAGCTGGTCTGTACGAGAACAAGCTTATAGTCAAAACCGAGGAATGCCCCGATGCCAGCGTGACCCTGCTTGCCGGTGGTGAGGAACAGATTAAACTTGTATTTCCAAAAGGAGGAGAAATTTTTTCGGTGGGCGAAGATACATCCATTATCTGGGAAGGTGTAAAAAAGACCCAGCCTGTTGAAATAACCTACCGCTTAAAAGATAACAGCAGCTGGAAAACAATTGATAAAGCCAGTGAACTGAAATATTTATGGCATCTGCCAAACGATACCAGCTCAAAAGTTCAGGTGAAATTAACACCTTTGAAAATTGCCGACGAAAACCTGGAAATTTCAGCCATCACCCAGGGAAACGATGTTTTAACTGAACAGTTGAGTTACAGTAACGATGGATCGCAGATTATAACCACCGATAACAATGGCTTTGCCAAAACATGGAACGTTCAGAATGGTAAAATTATTTATTCGCTTGGCGGCTATAATGCAAAGAAATCGATGATGAGTCCGGACAACAAGAGTCTTTATCTTTTTTTAAAAGATGAAACTTTCGTTTGGGACTTAGCTGACAACAAGCTCACGGGAAGGATTATGCAGACGGGAAAAAAAGTTTTCGGCACTCTGATTTTGTCCGATGGCTCTCAGGTGCTTATTCCGGCAAATGTTTCCATCGACCAGGCACACAATGCAAAGATATGGTCGGGAATGTACGAGAGCAAAGCCTTTCTTTTTAACCAGCCCGATATCAAATGGGCAGCTATTGCTCAGAAAGGAAAACTTACAGTCACCCTCTCCGACAAAAATGTGATCGGCACATTTATCACCGATTCGGCAAAGCTTACAGGCACCCTGCCGTTCAGGGAAACCATCAGCAGTATAACTGTTTCACCCGACGGCTCGAAAGCGCTTGTGAAAATACCGCAGGGACTTTGCATGGTCGACCTGCTTACAATGAAAGAGCTTTTCAGGGTATCGTTTCAATTTCAGAAGTTCACCGGCAACGGGAAATTTTTCATCACGGCCGACAAAAAGCTGATCGACAGCTCCACCGGGAAAGTTGCTTTTGATCTCTTCATTTCAAAAACTTATGAGATTTCTCCTATGTCGCATTACCTTGCAGCCGGTCAGCATGACTCACTGCTTATTTACAACCTCACCGAAAAAAGATTTACACTTAAGCTGGCAAATAAACCATTTTGCATGGCTCGATTCAACTCCGAAGCCTCCAAAATTTATGTACTTACTCTGAATAATACCCTTGAGATATATGAGACAGCGACAGGAGCCCTGCTTGGGGTGATGGATAAATTTTCGCGGAAAATAAGGGATTTTATCATTAACCCTGCCAGTTTGCAACTTTCAGCATTAATGGACGATAACCGCATCGAAATCTGGGCTCCGGCAACCAATCTGGTAATGAAAGATGCCATTTCAGGGCATTTTACAATTGCCTCGCCTCGGCCGTCGGTAATTGATACCATTCAGTTTAACGAACAACTTGTTAACGGAATAAAAGAGCTTAACATAAAAAAGTTTGCCTGGAATACAAGCAAATACCCCTTAAACATCAAACGTATTGCAGTTACAGGCACTGATGCAGCCGACTTCGAAACTGCTTCAAAAACATATCCTTATCGGTTGGATGCAAAGTCCCAGTTAGATCAGGAGTTCAGGTTCAAACCCTCCAAAACTGGTATCAGAAAAGCTATCATCAGAACCTATACGGCGACAGACTCTTTCTCCACGGTGATCATCGGAAAAGGTATCGAACAGAAAATACTTCCGTTGTTACGTTATCTCGATTTCGGCAAGGTACGGGTGGGCAGTTACAAGGATACCATTGCACCGGTGTTCGTAAACGTCAGCAATGAAATGCTGGTTATAAGAAGCGTCCGGAACAGTGGTCCCGACGAAAGCCAGTTTAAGGTGATGGAAGACCAGGAGTACCGGCTTGCACCGCACGACACATTGAAAGCGTTGATCCGGTTCATTCCGGTTACAAGAGGCAGAACAACTTCGATGCTGACCTTTGCGCCCTCTGCCGAGGAAAATAAAGTAATTATGCGCGGAGAAGGTCTGGCATTGCGCGAAGTTGTCCTTACCGGCATCACACGCAACAGTGCCGACAGTCTGCCGGTTGCAGCCACGGTGAAGAAGACCGATCTGGGTTCCGACAGAGTAATGGAAGAACAGACTACAAAAGCCGATGGAAGATATACATTGAAACTTACCGCCGATCGAAATTTCGGTATTATTGCCGAAAAAGAGAATTATATTTCGACAAGTCTGAACATCGACCTGAGCGAAAAAATACCGTCGGACACTGTTTACAGGGACATTTACCTTACCGAAATCAAACCTGGGGCAACCATCCGGTTTAACTGTATATTTTTTGAGTTCGACAAAGCCACACTCCTGCCCGGCTCACAATCGGATCTGAAGCGACTTCTGGAGTTAATACAAAAATATCCGCAGCACACATTCGAAATTCACGGTCATACCGACGATGTTGGGACCGAAGCATATAACCTCAATCTGGCTAAGGCAAGAGCCGCTGCTGTTATGAATTATCTTGTAAAGAACGGAGCTCCCAAAGAAAAGCTTTCGATAAAGTTTTTTGGTGAGAAAATGCCTGTGGCTCCAAACACAACCGACGAAGGCCGGGCTTTGAACCGAAGGGTGGAACTGAAAGTAGTGAATTAAGTTGTAAAGAAAGTCGATAGTCGATAGACGATGGTCGATAGCAAATACAAAGTCCAATCGAGGGGCAGAAGAGGCTTTGTTGAACAAAAAGGTAGATTTGATTTGTATGTTTTTTAAGGCTGAAGGCCTTGAATAATTCAGCCCAGGGCAAAGCAAAGCGGCGCCCTGGGTTAATCAAACAAATAATTTTTGGCGGCGTGATAACATCTCAAAAAAGGCTTTAATTTAACCATCGCCGCAATTGTAATTCTATATATCAATAATTACAACAGAGCCTCCATAGTCGATAGCAAATGCAGAATACAAGTCGATAGACGATAGACGATGGTCGATAGCAAATACAAAGCACAGTCGAGGAGCAGAAGAGGCTTTGTTAAACAAAAAGGTAGATTTGATTTGTATGTTTTTAAGGCTGAAGGCCTTGAATAATTCAGCCCAGGGCAAAGCAAAGCGGCGCCCTGGGTTCAAATTAACAGAAGTTATTTTGGCGGCGTGAAAACATCTCAAAAAAGCTTTAAGCTTAACATCGCCGCAATTGTGATTCTATAGGTATCAATAATTACAACAGAGCCTCCATAGTCGATAGCAAATGCGATACAAGTCGATAGTCGATAGACGATGGTCGATAGCAAATACAAAGTACAGTCGAGGAGCAGAAGAGGCTCTGTTAAACAAAAAGGTAGATTTGATTTGTATGTTTTTAAGGCTGAAAGCCTTTGATATCTCAGCCCAGGGCAAAGCGAAGCGGCGCCCTGGATTCAAATAAACAGATTTTATTTTGGCGGCGTGAAAACATCTCAAAAAAGGCTTTAAGCTTAACATCGCCGCAATTGTGATTCTGTAAATATCAACAATAATATACAACAGAGCCTCCACAGACGATAGTCGATGGCCAAATACGACAGAAATAGACGAGGACAATGATTTACCCTTGCATCAGAAATATAGCAGGCCTTTTGTGGATTTCGGGCAGATTATTTTTCCATTCCTTAGAGGTTGCTGTTTTAATAAATTCAGTTTCTAGTGTCAGGTCCACGGCAATACAAATCCTGGTAGCAGGATTGCATGCTTCCGTCATATCCTTGAGAAGTTGAAGGTTGCGGTAAGGAGCTTCAATAAAAATCTGAGTTTGCTGTTCTGTTTGTGACCTTTTCTCAAGCTGGCGGATTTTCTGTATCCTATCCTTTGACTGCACCGGCAGATAACCATTGAAGGCGAAATTCTGTCCGTTTAAACCCGAAGCCATCAGGGCCATAATAATGGAAGACGGACCAATGAGCGGTACAACCTGAATTCCTTTCTGGTGAGCCATTTGCACAATCACATTGCCAGGATCGGCAATACAGGGAACGCCGGCTTCCGACATCAGACCTACATTATTTTCGGCAGCGGCATCCAGGTAATGGATCATCTCCTGCGGTTTCACATGCTCATTCATCAGGTACAAGGTGAGCTCCGGAATATTGATTCCAAGCTTCAGACTGCTGATAAACCGGCGGGCCGTTCTTTCTTCTTCAACAATAAAGTGCTTTATCTGAGAAATGATCTGCAACGATTCCGCATCAAGGTAGTTTTGGGCTTTGCCCGTCCCGAGCGGTGTGGGTATTAAATATAGTTTTCCGGCCACGCTTTTTTTGGCAAATTTAATAAAAGCAAGTTTAGAAGTAAAAAATTGTTATAATTGCAGCCACGATTGTTTTAGAATAAAAAAGCATTTTGAAAGTTACATTTCTTGGTACCGGCACATCGCAGGGCGTTCCAGTAATTGCCTGTCCCTGCCCGGTTTGTCATTCCACCGACGAACACGATAAACGTCTGCGCACTTCTGTATTGATTGAGACACAGGGTTTAACCCTGATTATTGATTCAGGTCCCGATTTCCGCCAGCAGATGCTAAGGGCCAATGTTCAACATCTCGATGCCATCCTCTTTACGCACGAACACAAGGACCACATTGCTGGCATGGACGATATTCGCGCTTTCAACTATATCCAGCAAAAAGCAATGCCCGTTTATGCTGAAGTAAGGGTTCAGAACGCCCTTCGCCAGGAGTTCTCGTATGTCTTTGCCGAAGAGAAATACCCGGGAATTCCGGAAGTGGAATTCATCACTTTAAAAAATAAGGACTTTAACATAGGAGACCTGAGGATAACTCCGATTCGTGCCATGCACCTGAAGTTACCGGTATTTGGATTTAAAATCGGAAATTTTGCCTATCTCACGGACATTAATTATATCGCCGACGAAGAAAAAGAGAAGATAAAAGACATAGATTATCTGGTAATTAACGGCTTGCGGAAGGAAAAACACATTTCTCACTATAATCTGAACGAAGCTGTTGAGCTAATAAATGAAGTAGGGGCAAAAAATGGTTTTATAACCCACATCAGCCATCAGATGGGGCTTCATAAAGAGGTTCAGAAGCAACTCCCGACTCACATAAAGTTGGCCTATGACGGATTGGTGCTTGAAATTTGAAAATTAAACAAGCCATTAATCCAGATAATCCTATTGAATAAAGACAAAAAAATGAAGGTTCGACCCCGCTGGGGTCGTATCAAAGTCAATCAATTTTCTATAAACATTTGATACCTCCGGTATCATTGCGTTTTAATACAAATCCTTGTTGAAAATCTATTTTCATCAAATCATTTAAGAATTAATCCAAATTTCCATTTGATTACTAAATATTCATTTTTTCTATTGAATCTTAAAAATAAATTGTTTCTTTGCTGAAATAAATGAAAAAATATTCAATATTTCTTTAAAAAAAGAAGTAAAAGAACAATTAAGCTTAAAATTGATAAAATATAAGAACATGAAATTATTCATTCCCGAAAACTACAAACCCCTGCTTGATTTAAAGCAAACCGAAAAAGCCATTAAAGTTGTGAAGGACTTTTTTGAGTTAAGCCTGGCCTCGGAATTACGTTTACGAAGAGTCACTGCTCCGCTGTTTGTTCTTAAAGGTACCGGTATAAACGACGACCTGAACGGAATAGAACGCCCGGTGGCATTTCCGATTAAAGATATGAATGACTCGGTGGCCGAAGTTGTGCATTCGTTGGCAAAATGGAAACGCATGATGCTCGCCGACTATAATATCGAAATGGGATATGGTTTATATACCGACATGAACGCAATCCGTCCCGATGAAGAACTGGATAATATTCATTCCCTATATGTTGACCAATGGGATTGGGAACGGGTAATGTCCAAAGAACAACGGAACCTTGATTTTCTGAAGAAAATAGTACGTGGCATTTACGACACCATGAAGAGAACTGAATATACGGTATATGAGAATTTCAGCCATATAACGCCAATTCTGCCAGAAGAAATTACTTTTATACACACCGAAGAATTGCTTGCCCAATACCCTAACCTCACTCCAAGAGAAAGGGAAAGTAAGGCTGCCGAAAAGTACGGAGCAATTTTCGTTATAGGTATTGGTGGCGATTTAGGCAACAATACCATTCACGATGGTCGCGCTCCCGATTATGACGACTGGAGCAGTCCTTCGCAAAATGGTTTTAAAGGACTTAACGGCGATATCGTAGTCTGGAACCCTGTTCTGAACTCGGCTTTTGAACTTTCATCGATGGGTATCCGCGTTGATAAGGATGCGTTATTGCGCCAGCTCAAAATTGCAAATGCTGAAAGCCGTAAAGATCTCTACTTCCATAAACGATTGCTGAATGGCGAACTTCCGCTGTCGATTGGTGGAGGTATTGGTCAATCGAGGCTTTGCATGTTTTATTTAAGAAAAGCTCATATCGGCGAAATTCAGGCGAGCATCTGGCCATCGCAAATGGTTGCCGAATGCAAAAAACATAGCATATTTCTTATGTAACCTTGCTCTTAGCCGGAAGTTTAAAATCATTGAAATAAGAAATCATTTCATTCATAAAATAAAAAAGAGGCAAATGCCTCTTTTTTGTTTTTTTGCAGTTAAGTACACTACTTACCACCTGAATTGTCAGACAGAAATGGTGGTGTTTATGGTTAACAAAACACTAAAGCCGAAAAGATGAAAAAGATAATCAGTACAAAAAATGCTCCTCAGGCAATAGGTCCTTACAGCCAGGCTGTTGAAACAAATGGAATGCTATTTATTTCAGGACAAATACCATTGGACCCGACAACAGGTTCTTTTGTTGAAGGAGGTATAAAGGAACAAACCGTTCAGGTTTTAAAAAATATAATTTCTATTCTTGAAACAGCAGGAATGAATTACAGCAACGTAATCAAAACCACTGTTTTTCTGACCGATATGGCCAACTTTAAAGAGATGAATGAAATTTATGCCAACTGTTTCAAGGAAAACCCTCCTGCCCGATCGACCATAGCTGTAAAGGCTTTACCATTAAATGCACTTGTTGAGATTGAGACCATTGCAATGAAGTAAATCCAGGCTGTAGGCTATAGGTTATAGGCTGTAGAATTGAGAATGGATGAAGAGGTAAGTTAGAAGATTTTTAATCAACTATAAGAGAGAAAAACAAAAAAGCCACCCGAAATGAGTGGCTTTTTAATTTTATCATTGACCGGATAATTATTCCGATACGATTTCGAAATCAACTTCGAGAACAACTTCTTTGTGAAGCTTAACTTTAGCCTTATAGCTACCAACTTCCTTGATAGTGTCGGCATTAACAAGGCTAATGTTTTTGCGGTCAACATCATAACCTTTTTCTTTCAGCGCTTCAGCAACCTGAATTGTGTTCACTGAACCAAAGATCTTACCGGTTGTACTGGTTTTTGCACCAATCTGAAGTTTGATACCCTTCATTTTTTCAGCAATCTGAAGAGCTTCATCCCTGATCTTAGCTTCTTTATGAGCACGTTGTCTGGTGTTTTCAGCCAGAACTTTCTTGGCAGATTCAGTGGCAGTTGTGGCTAATCCCTGTGGAATAAGGTAATTACGGGCATAACCGTCGCGAACTTTTACAATCTCGTCTTTCTGACCGAGATTTGCCATATCTTGTTTTAAAATTACTTGCATTGTATTATCCTCCTGATCTTATTTCAACATATCGGTTACATAAGGCAAGAAAGCCAAATGACGAGCCCTTTTAATAGAAGTGGCAACTTTGCGCTGGAACTTCAGCGAGGTACCGGTAAGACGACGAGGAAGAATTTTTCCCTGTTCGTTCAAGAATTTCTTTAAAAATTCAGGATCTTTATAATCAACATATTTAATCCTGTTCTTTTTAAAACGGCAGTATTTTTTCTTTTTAACCTCAACAGTCGGAGGTGTTAAATATCTGATTTCTGATTGATTTGTACTCATTTCTTATTCCTCCGATTTCTTTTCTGCTTGTTTACTTCTTTTCTTTTCGGCGTATTCAACAGCGTATTTATCCATCTTCATGGTTAAGAAGCGGATTACGCGTTCGTCGCGACGATATTCTGTTTCGAGCTTGGCAATAGCTTTACCATCAGCTTCGAACTCGAGCAGATAATAAAAACCTGTCGATTTTTTCTGAATAGGATAGGCCAGTTTCCTGAGGCCCCAATCCTCTTCGTGCACAATCTTACCACCTTCTTCGGTGATAACGTGCTTGAATTTAAGTACCGCTTCCTTCATCTGAGTATCAGACAAAACGGGAGTTACAATGAAAACGGTTTCGTAACGGTTTAACATACTGTTTATTTTAATTATTAAAATTAGGTCGCAAAAGTAGAAACTTTTTTAATATGCACCAAATGAAGGTGAAGAATAATTTGAGTTAGTCGTAAGTCGTAAGTATATACAAAATAGCAAACACAAGTCAATAGTTGAATCCATGGCCAAACAGCCATTAATAGAAGGTAAGCGTTTTGTCGCAAGTAATCTTTGTAGCGCTAAACGTTGCTTAAAACACTGTTGATTTGGTAAATCAACTAAACAGAATTTGCAAATAAATGATGTATAAACAGGCAGAAACATAAACATTCGAAGCCAATTATATGATTCTGGAATAAACCGAAAAAGTTAACTCAAAACATTTATCTGAAAATTTCGTCAAAATGTTTTAAAGTGCCATATAAATCAATACTAACACTTAAAAACCAAGTTTAAAAAACCATAAATCTATGCAAAATTCATAGCTAAAAACAGTTATATTTTATTCATTATCAGCGTAATGACCATTAATTTAATTTGGATTTTCGATTTGCTTTTTCTACTTTCGATTCATTAATCAGCAATTACTGTTTTCCCCTTAATTAGAATTTGTGAGGGCGACGTTAGAGTGAAACTTATAGGAGATGCCAGTATAGCGTTTTGAAATATTTGCTATGATTAACATCTGTTTAAGAAGCTTCTTTAATTCAGGAGCTATTGCCATCAAGCCTTGTTTTTTCCATTTTCTTTTATGGCGAGGAGTTAAGAATGATTTTACTGTCAGGTTTAATCCAGGGTCATACTTCGATCTTCAAGTAAAGTACCCGGAGTTCTCAGTTTTTAACTGACAGCACAAAGTATGGGACTTTGTTGTCAGACTTACCAACTCGCAGCTCCAAGTTTGGAACAGGGTGCACAAAGTAAGGAACTTTGAGCTTAAAGTGCCATACCTAGAGTTTCCGGTATGAAACTTTAAGCTCCTTTTTTGAACCTTGGAACTCAAAGTATGGAATTTTGATGCTAAAGCAGAAATCCGTTACAATCAATATCTAAACAATAATTTCTAACTATTAACCCTTAAATTTTATCAAACATGAGCAAAGTAACAGTAAAAATCGAAATCCCCGCGGGTAGTCCAGATGATTTGTTAGGTATGGCCTTGAAAGTAGAAAGCAACCATACAAAAAAAGGCACCGACAGTCCGCTGAATGCAATTGACATGACAACCTTCAGTGCTAAGTTAAAAAGCGCCAAAGAAAAACGAGCTGAGGCGAAACGGCTTCACGACGAGGCCGAAGCCCTGAACCAGCAAGCTTTACAGGAATTGGGCATTGCAAAGGGCCAGAATTCGAAAACACCCGGAACAGTTTACAGTCTAATTACCAGCGCACGCGATGTTCTGATGGGTATCAACCGCGGCCAGGAAGAAAAGCTCAACGAGTGGGGCTTTAAAGTGGTAAACGGATCGGTGGTAAATGCAAAAGTGAAAGCTACGGCTACAAAATAGTGGCAATTTGTGAGGTGTTCCAAAGAGAAGCTTACTCAATTTTAGGGAACACCTCCCTATTAACATAAAAATAATAACTAACAATATTTTCTATGAAACATCTTTACAAACTATTATTCCTTATAGAATTCCTTATGCTAACTATTGCATTGTCTGCTCAGCCAACAGACAATGTTGTTGCCTATTACCCTTTCAATGGAAATGCCAATGATGTTACCGGTAATGGGAAAAATGGTACGATCCGCGGCGCAACCCTAACAACTGATCGCCTAGGTAAACCCAATTCCGCCTATTTTTTCAACGGGTACAGTAATGTTATTATACTGCCCAATGCACTTTTATCTCAGTCGAATGCTTATGCCATAAGCTGCTGGGTAAAACCATTGGGGAATAATACCTCACCCGACACGGATAATTCCCAATATATAATTGACCTTCGGGGGCAATATCAAATTGCCTTAGGTTATAAAGAACCGCTGAACACTCCCAATCCTAATACCTCCTGGTTCTACATTTACAGCTATCCCGACGCCGTTAGCCAGAGCGTTTATGCACCGGCCAATTCCATGATGCCGGGTAATTGGTACCACCTGCTTTGCAATTACGGCAACAATGTTATGGAATATTACCTTAATGGGGTGTTCATGGGATCAATAACTGTAAATCCGGCAACAACGGTTTCGGGTTACAATAATACAATAGGCAAGGACTATAATATGGATCGCAATAGGCTTTGGTTCTATGGAGCTATTGACGAGGTTTTATTTTACAAACGAAAGCTTACGTCTTCAGAAGTGCAGGCAATATATAACAGAGGATTAGTTTCGAGCGAGATAACAGAACTTTATGCACCCGTTAGCATCAGTTATAATTACGACTCGTCGGGTAACAGAAGTTCCCGAGCTCCTATTACCCTCAAATCGGGAAGTTTTATTAATGAAAGGGATTCTATTGGTTCGGAATCGTATGGTGAAAACTACCTGGAGCCCCAAAACGAGGAAATTGAAGGTGGTAAAATAAACATTTATCCAAATCCAACCCGTGGATTCCTTAAAGTTGAGATTACCGGGATAAAAGATGAAGTTAAAACCTCTATTCAGATATATAATCTGAGCGGCTCTCAACTTGTAAATATTGTACCCGGCAGCTCAACTTCTGTAATCGACATGAGCAAATACCCCAACGGCACTTACCTGCTTAAGGTTTTTGTGGGAGATAAAATGACGGAATGGAAAATTATTAAAGAATAAAACTAATCAACTAAAATTTTCTAAACACATGAAACATATTATATCACTCATTATATTATTAGCTGTCTTTTATCACGCTAAAAGCCAGAGCAATGTAGTATATCAATCACCAATTGACCCTGCTACAAGGCAAATTGATACGAATCTGCCAGTTGGAACCATTGCCGGAGGTGCTTCAGTGAGTGCCAACGGGGCTGCTACCTATTCAATTCCAATTTTTGTTTCACCGGGAACCGAGGGAATACAACCTAACATCTCAATAGTATATAACAGTATGGCCGATTATGGTCTATTGGGTATTGGCTGGAATATTTCAGGTCTGTCAGCTATTATCAGAATGGGGAATAACATATTTACCGATGGAACAAGCTCACCTGTAAAACTCAACACCAGCGATAAGCTTAGTTTAGACGGAAACCGCCTTATTGCAATATCCGGCACTTACGGAGGGGACGGAACAGAATACAGGACCGAAAACGAAACATTTGTCAAAGTTGTGTCGTTGGGCTCTGTAAATGGTTTTCCCGATAGATTTATTGTATACACTAAGGAAGGTCTTGAAATTGAATATGGTAATACTTCCGATTCAAAAATAGAGGCCCAGGGAAAAACGGATGTAATTATCTGGTATATAAACAAAGTGAAGGATAGAAATGGGAATTACATGACCTTTGTCTATACTGAAAATAATGCAACCGGTGAATCAAGAATCGATAGAATAAACTATACAGGAAATGAGCAAGTAGGCTATCAGCCTTACAATTCGTTAAGATTTTATTATGAAACAAGATTGGATAAAGAAATCTCATATGTTGCCGGGACTAAGTTCCAATCATCGGTATTGTTAAGAAATATTAAAGCATACAATAACAGTACCGTTGTAAAGACATTCGAGTTTCTTTATAGTTATGATATACATTCAAAGCTTTCTGAAATAAAAGAATACGGAGCCGACATGACTCCGCTTAATTCTACCGCCATTTGCTGGGGACCCACAATAAATTCAATTACCGATAATCCCAGCACTTTAATTTCGATTTCTGGTAACAAATACTACGGTGATTTTAATGGTGATGGACGAACTGACCTGGTATTTTTCACCTATCCAAAGGGTAATAACGATATTACCTACTATCTTGCAAACTCTGATGGGAAAACTTTTACAAATGGAGGTACAATAATCGGGACAGCAACTACTCTGTTTGACCCCAAAGGTATTATTGTGACCGATTTTGATGGCGATGGTTTGTCCGACATAATTCTAAAATATAAATGGGTTGGAGACGAATCAATTGATCCCAGATCCACAGGTTTTAAATTCTATAGATCAACAGGTACTGCATTCTCGTTTGTAAATTCAGTTTGGGCCGGAAATAACACTAGCGAAGAGTTTGCTGGTGATTTTGATAATGACGGGAAAAAAGAGCTATTCTACAGAGCCGTCGATTGGGAAGGCTTTTATAATTACTACTTATTAAAGCCCAATAGCCTGCCATTAGTCTTGCGTAATGAGGTTCCGGATGATGATGATATTGTGGTTGCTGATTTTACCGGAGAAGGGCAGTCCGATGTATTAATACTTACCTCAACAGGGTATTCCATAAATGAGGTTATAAGCAATGAACTGATACAGAAATCAAGTGGAAGCCAAGTTTCTTCTTCCAGTGGAATAATCAGCTTTGGTGATTTCAATGGTGATGGAAAAGCAGATATTCTAAAGAGTGGCCCCGTTCCTTATTTCTATTTAAGCAATGGCAATACCTTTGAAAGTGTGAATCCCTGGGACGATATAACCAGGATTAACTTAATTAAGCCTGTTGTAAAAGATTTTAATGGTGATGGTAAGGATGACATATTGGATATTACCTCTTCTACAGAGGCAACTTTATATCAGAATTCCGGCACTTATATCGGTGCTATTTCTCTTTTAACTACAACGGTGAGTTTATCCGGATCAGCCGATTCGTATAACGATTTTAACGGCGACGGATTACCAGATTATTATAACGAAAGCAGGGTGATTTGTTTCAACGAAAATGATAATCGCTTCAAAGTTACCACTATTCTGGATGGATTTAACAGAAAAACAAGTTTTGCATATAAGTCTATTGTTGATCCATCAGTATATACAAAAGGAGCTGGAGCCACGTATCCGGTTACTGATTTTCAATCCCCGCTGAATGTAGTTGAATCTATTACCTCCGAGGCCGGATATGGCCAGTTGGTAACTACAAGGTACACCTACCAGGGAGCTAAAAAGCACGCATTAGGACGGGGATTCCTCGGATTTTCCGGTGTAACCTCCCTTAACACTACATCCAACATAAAGACTGTAAGCAATAATTATTTGAATACGGTCTATTACCTTATGTTGCCTGAGAGTTCACGAACATACTCAGGTAATGCCCTGATTTCAGAACAAATTGACACCATGGAAATAAGAGACTATGGCAGTAAACGACTGTTTATTTACAGAAAAAGCTCCACCAGCAGGAGTTACGATTTAAATACACAGGCGCTGTATGCAAATTATTACGAAAGATATAACTACGATGACTACGGAAACCCGGTTCTAATTGAATCAAATACCGGGGGCATTGTTTATGGAAAAACTGAAAATACCTGGATAAATTCCGGAGGTTATTGCTTAAACAGGGTTTCCACTAGTAAAACAACCACTTCCAGAACAGGGGAGTCTCCTTTTGTAAGTATTACTGATTATTCGTATTATAACGGGAACCTATTCCGAACAACACACGAACCAGGGAATGAACAGAAGGTAATTACAGATTATCAATATGGTTCAGCCGGGAAAGTTTACAAGATCACCGTTTCCAACAACGGGACTAATGGCAGGTCGGAAACCTTGAATTATGATACTTACAGACGATTTTTAACCAAACGTACCAACGACGCCGGACATTTTACACAAACAACATACGATCCAGGCTTGGGAGTACCGCTGGAAGTGAAAGATCATAACAATATTATAACCTCTTATGTTTACGATGGTTTTGGCCGCTTAACCCAAACCACCGCTCCCGATGGTAATATCTCAAAAGTAACCCTCTACTGGGTTACCGGCTCCGGACCGCAATATGCTTTATACTACTCCAAAACCGAAACACCGGGTAATCCTCCCGTATATGTTTACTACGATAAGCTTGGCCGTGAACTTCGTTCCCAAAAAACAAGTCTGGATGGCACACAGGTTTATTCCGATGTCCATTACGACGCTAAGGGGCAGGTCGACCAGGTTACCCTGCCTTATTTCACCGGGGCTACAAGTTTTAATTACAAAACAATGGCGTACGATAACCTGGGAAGAATTACCTCCGAAACCGCTCCCGGTGTTAATACAACCTATAGCTATAACGGCTTAAGCGCTACCATTACCGACAATATTGCCACACAAACATACACCCGCACAGCCGATGCCACCGGAAGTCTGGTTTCGGCAACCGACCAGGGTGGAACCATTGGATACAGCTATTATAGCTCTGGTTTGGTGAAGACAATAAGCGCCCCCGGTAAAACCATTAGCATGACTTACGACCAGTTTGGCCGCCAGACCCAACTCACCGACCCCGATGCCGGAACCTACAGATACGGGTACAACGTTTATGGTGAACTTATCTCACAAACCGATCCACAGCAACGGACTACTTATCTGGATTATAACAATATTGGCCAGTTAACTTCCCAAACCGGTGGAACTTTCAACATAAAATACACCTACAAAACCAATGGGTGGCTCGATACTGTGAGTTCGTCCAACAAGGTGAACTACACACTTGCATACGATGGCTTGGGAAGGGTTACCGGTAAAACCGAAAATATCAATGGTGCGGAAATTATTACGAATTATGGCTACAACCCCATTGGACAGCTAAGCCAGGTATCGTATGCAAACACAGGCCTCAGTGTAAACTATAATTACCAGAATGGATATCTGAAAGACCTGAGAAGAGGCGATAACAACGCACTCATCTGGAACCTGAATTCGGTAAATGAAAAGGACCAGATTACCCAGGCATCCTTTGGTAACGGCTTAGTTACCACCCGCGGATACCATACTATTGGATACCTCACCAGCATTAATACAGGAAACGGCAGCATCCAGAACCTCGAGTACCATTATAATGGCAAAGGGTTAATGGACTGGCGCAAGGATAACCGCCGCGGTTTAACCGAGTCGTTTGACTACGATGCATTAAACCGGTTAAATTTAATACAGGTCAATGGTGTAACCACACAAAATATTCAATATTCGGCAGCCGGGAATATCCAAAGTAAAACCGGAGTGGGTAACTATACTTATGGAGGGTCGCAGCCAAATGCATTAACACAGGTTTCCAATCCGCAGATGTTGGTAAGTCCCGATGCACAAGACATTACCTACACCACCTTCGACAAGGTATCGCAGATAACCGAGGCAGCCAATAGCGCCAGCATTACTTATGGCCCCGATTACCAGCGCAAGATGATGACCACCCTTATAAACGGCGTGAGCTCCACAAAATATTACAGCGAAGCTTACGAACGTGAAATTAAAAACGGGATAACACGCCACATGCATTATGTTGTTGCTTATAATGATATAGTTGCTATATTTGAGAAGAAAAGTACAGACACCAATCCGGTAATGCACTATGTGCACACGGACCACCTAGGTTCTTTGAATGTAATTACCAGCCAAAGCGGCACCATTGAGCAGGAGATGAGTTTCGATGCCTGGGGTAACCGCCGTGATCCCAACACCTGGCAAAATCTTACCTCTGCCCTAACCAACCCGATCACCGACCGCGGCTTTACCGGCCACGAGCATCTGGATGGGTTTAAGCTCATTAATATGAACGGCAGGGTAAACGACCCGGTGCTGGGGAGGTTTTTAAGTGCGGATAAGATAATTCAGAATCCTGTTGGTACGCAAAGTTATAATCGTTATAGCTACTGTGTAAACAATCCTTTGATGTTTACCGACCCGAGCGGATACACTTACTTTAAATACAAGGATGGTGAATGGAGTTCGTTTGAATACGATCCCTTTGGCGGAACAACATCTTATGATTTTAGAACAGCTTCGGGAGGAGGTTTTGAACAACCAATGTATAAAAGTTTAGGGGGAGGAATGTATGCCAACAGAGATGGATACTTGGTCTCTTTTGATGAGGTAAATAATAATTATTTAGCAAGAGATCTTAAAGGCACTTTAAGTGGAGAGGGCTCATTAGAAGCTGCACAAGCAATTTTAAATGGTTTTGATTTATATGAAGTGAGCGCCTATGGCAGAACAACACACGTTCTAACACCCGGTGGCCAGCAATATGGAATTGACCATTTTCTAAACAGCCTTGAAGGTTACAGCTCTTCGAATGTTCTAAGTGTTGGCGGAACAACTATTCGTGATTTGGTAATAGGGGATGTGAATGGGGTGTATGTGCTATCTCAGTCTAAAAAGGACCCTACTTTTGGGCAAATTATGAAGGGGGCAGAATTTGGCGAAGACGATGGATACGGTAACACTATAAAAATAAGAATATTAAATCTGCCAAGGGCTATTTTCAATGGTGAAATATTCCATACAAGCCCTGGATGTATAGAACTGGGGTTGGATGATAACCCTGCCTCACTTTTAATTCCTTTTGGTCAAATTCCTAAGGCGTCGCTTGGTTTAAAAACTATGGGAGGCGCTTCAAAAGGTACTTTGGTTACATCGTCATTTTTTAGAGAAATGGGAATTAAAGGAGCTTTCAATAGAGAAATATGGACTCCTTTTGGTACAGCACATAGGTGGGAAACTCTTTTTGGTAGATGGGCACCCTTTTTTCTAGATACTGGGTTAATTAGTAATAAAATTTCTGGACAAAGTCATTAAAAATTTTTCATAAAATTATATGAAGTATTCTTCTGACACAAATGGTATAAAAGAGTTTATAAAAAATGAATTTTCTTTAAAAGTGGATGAAAACACTGTCTTCCTTAGAGATCTTCACTTAATCGGAGATGAAGCTTATTTGTTTATGGAATTATTTTCAAAGGAGTTTGATGTCGATCTATCCAACTTTGATTTTGATGAATATTGCATAATCGAGTCTCCTCTTTATTGGTTTGATCATTTTTTTAGAAAACACAAACACCAAAAAAGAGAATTCGATTTGCAGCATTTAGAAAAAGTTGTAAAAGTAAAGAAGTGGATAGATGTTTAAACTTTACCTTACTCCTCTGCTAAGCTAAATGTTCATACGGTGCGCTAAACAGCATTTATAATGCCGCTTAGCGCATTGTTGATTTTGTAATCAACTAAACAGAATTTGCAATTATGGAGGGGGAAGACCTACTATTGGAGGAAATGTTTACGTTGGTAATTCTGATAAAGGAAGTACTGAAAATCCAAGTACAGCATCTGGAGTTTCTGCTTTAGCATTAACTCTCTCTGTTACTGCTGAAGTTTCAGCAACAACAGTATTAGCATCATCTCTTATCGCTACTTTGCCTTTAGTAGTTTCAGGTGATACCCGACAAGATAGAGAGGATTATTCGTACGTTATTTATACTAAATTTAATCCGGTTACTAAACAGATATACATTGGTCGCTCGGCGGGAGCTGGAACTCCTGAGCAAGTTGCAAAGAGGAGGGATTATCAACACACAGACCTGAATAAAGCAGGTTTTGGGAAAGCCATCGTACATAGTGCTTTAGTAAATGTTGGCGGTGCAATAGGATATCCTGCTATGAGAGGAAGAGAACAGCAGGTTATAGATTCCTATGGTGGTGTTGGTGATCCCTTGGTTGCAAATAAGATTAGAGGGGGTTCACAAAAAAAGGCGCATAACAGGTAGATTTTATTGGATGATGTCAAATTCACAATTTGGTCCACTTTCACCTTATACTGGTTTTTAACTAAAAAGAAGTCAATTATGAAAATAGAGGAAAGACAAAAAATTAAGGATAGATTTGAAATAATCTTTGATTTTATAAACTCAAAATATGGTCAAAATACATTATATAATAATCTTAAAGAGACCTTTAAAAATGCATTTGAGAATAATAAAGATAGCGTATTGAAAGAAATTAACAAGGAATTGGATGTTTGGCTTATAGAAATGTTTCGTCCAAGTGAAAAAGTAGAGCTAAGCCGATTGCTTAAAGAAAAACTTAACGGGGAAACGGACCAAGGAGACTTAAAGCGGATTGCTAAGATTAACAAAATTATAAAAAGAGGTAAAATTAATACGCTAAGTGAATATGCACTATTGAAGCAAAGGGTTGAAGAGATATATGCAGATGAAAGTAAGAGTAATGAGGTAGAGCTCATTAATAATCTACTTGCAGAGTTTTACAAGTCGTAAATTATTTTGGAATATTTGAAAATGGACGAAGTGACAAACTTCGCCCGGCCCCGGCTCAGCCGGATGTTCCAAATAATAACTAAGTAGCTGGAGCGCGTTTGTAACGCGTTCCTTTCTTACAGGGCATTTGCACTGCCATTTGTGAAGCAAGCAAAGCCCCCCTGCTAAGCTGAATGTTCATACGGTGCGCTAAGCGGCATTTGTAATGCCGCTTGGAACACTGTTGATTTTGTAAATCAATATTATAGAATTTGCAAAAAATCAATAAATTGGCACAAAAGAAAAAACATGCCAACAGGTATGGAAACCATACAGTTAAATGAAAATTGCAAATTTTCATGTGTTCCAAGCGTCAATAAAATTGACCGCTTAGCTGTTCCGAACATTTAGATGATCAGGGGAATTTGCATGTCGCCTGGAACAATGCTGTTATCAGAATTCAGTCGCTCAACAATCTTTGATCTGTCTCAAAAAGCGAAACCTTTCAGGTTTTGAAAACCTGAAAGGTTTATAGATGATAATAAATCGTCCTTCGACTGTCGACTTCCCTAATAATTCACTTCCTCTCCCATTTCCGGGATGGAAACATTTTTAAAACCTTTCTTCTCGAGTTCGTTTTTGAAGAATTCCTGGGCGGAATATTCGCCGTGAACCACATATACCATTTTCACTTCGCTCTTGTTCTGGCAATCGAGAAAATCGAGCAGTTCGTTATAGTCGGCGTGACCTGAATAGGAATCGAGTTTTTCGATATCGGCATTCACATGGTGCTCGGTTCCAAAAATTGAAACTTTAGGCACGCCACTGAGAATTCGCGCACCCAATGTTGAAGGGGCGCAATATCCAACGGCGAGAACTGTATTCTTAGGATCGTCGATACTGTTTGCAAGATGGTGTTTTACACGTCCTGCTTCCATCATACCCGAGGCTGAAATGATAACACAAGGTTCTTTGGTGTCGTTCAGCTTTTTGGATTGCTCAACACTGGTTACAAAGTAGAGTCGGTCGAAGCCAAACGGATCGGGATCGGTTTCCATTTTGTGCAGCATCAGTTCATTAAAGCATTCCTTGTGTAAACGGAAAATATTGGTGGCATTTACAGAGAGCGGGCTATCCACATAAATGTTTATTTTCGGAAGCTTTCCTTCATTAAAAAAGTTGTTGAGCGAATAAATCACCTCCTGGGTGCGTCCTACGCTGAATGACGGTATAATTAACTTCCCTTTCTTCTCAATACAGGTTTTTTTAATTACGTCGAGAAGTTTTTCTTCGGCAATTTTGGTAACCTCGTGCAAACGGTTCCCATAGGTGGATTCGGTGATGATGATATCGGCCTGGGGAAAAGGAACCGGAGCCCTTAAGATGCGGTTTGTAGGACGACCAACATCGCCGGTATAGGCCAGTCGGATTTTGCGGTCTCCTTCATCAATAACAAAATTAGCTACACCGCTGCCCAATAAATGACCTGTATTGGTGAAAGTAAGGGTAACATGACCATTCATTTTAAATGGCTTGTTGTAAGGAATACCAATGAAAAGCTCCATACACTGCTCCGCGTCGGCTTTTGTATAGATTGCTTCTACAGGTTCCTTGCCTTGTTTTGCTCTTTTCTTATTGAACCACTTGGTATCCTGTTCCTGGATCTTTCCGCAGTCGGCAAGCATAATGGCACATAAATCGCGCGTGGCGTGGGTACAAATTACAGTTCCCCTGAAACCAAGTTTATAGATATAAGGAATAAGTCCGGTATGATCGATATGGGCGTGCGTAAGAACAAGGTAATCGATTTCGCCCGGATTGAATCCCAGATGACGGTTCATGGTGTCGGTCTCCAGACCTTTTCCCTGAAACATGCCGCAATCGAGCAATATTCGAATGCCTTCCTTGGTTACTATCAAATGCTTACTGCCAGTAACTTCGCGGGCAGCACCTAAAAATTTTATTTTCATAGGGTTGGGGATTTATTAAAGGTATTAATTCAAATTAGCTAAAATTCGAAATCTAAAGGAAACGAAAAATCAATTTAAATAAAACTGTTTAACGGTTTTTTTGAAGAAGGAAAAGTCGGTGGTCAGGAATATTTTTGTTAAAACATTGAACCAAACGATTAATCCTTACTTTTATAATTCTAAGTTAAAGCATTATGACGACAGGCAAAAACCAGGGGAATTTAAAACAGTCGCTAACGCTTGCTACAGCAATGATTCTGGTGGTAAGCACGGTGATCGGGTCGGGAGTTTATAAAAAGGTGGCACCCATGGCTTCGGAATTATTATCACCCGGATTGGTACTGACCTGCTGGGTGCTGGCCGGAGTAATTTCGTTATTCGGAGCCCTGAGCAATGCCGAAGTTGCCGGAATGTTGGCCGATGCCGGAGGAGAATATGCTTATTACAAAAGGATTTATGGAAAATTTATGGCTTTTATTTACGGATGGAGCGTATTTGCTGTGATTAAATCGGCCACCGTTGCATCTATAGCCTATGTATTTTCGCATTCGTTAAACTCGCTTATTGCTCTGCCTCAATTACCCGAATCGTGGGAACAAATCTCAGTTTTTGGAGTATTTCAGCCTTTCGATAATTTTGGTGTGAAGCTGTTAACCATTCTGGTTATTCTTGGTCTCACCTTTATCAATACCCGTGGATTGAAAGGAGGAGCATCGTTAAGTCGATACATTACTTTACTTGTAATTGTCGGACTGACATTAATTGTAATATCCGGCCTGTTTTTCGGAAACGGCAATTTCTCCAATATAACTACACCGGCTCAGGGTTATGTTCATAAAAGCTGGTACGACTTTGATCTATAAAAGCAATATTCGGAGCCATGCTTGCTGCATTCTGGGCTTACGAAGGCTGGAACGGCATTGGATTTTTAGGTTCCGAAATCAAAAATCCCAAAAGAAATATCCCTATCGCTCTTTTCGGGGGAATGGCCATCATCATTGCGGCTTACACGCTTGTAAACTTCACTTACTTGTATGTATTGCCAATCGACAATCTGATTGATGTTTTCAAATCGCAGAACGAAGTAGCGGCTATTGCTGTGATAGGTAGTTTTGCAGGTGTCGTTGGCGCAACAATTCTGACAATTTTAATTATCATCACTGTTTTGGGATGCACAAACAGCACTATTTTGATGCCTCCAAGAATTTATTATGCCATGGCGAAGGATAAGCTTTTTTTTCCAAAGGCTGGCAATATTCACCCCCAATACAACACACCAGTGTATGCGCTTTGGATCCAGGGTATCTGGGCCTCGGTACTTGTCCTTTCGGGAAGTTTCGATCAGCTTACGGATATGCTTGTTTTTGCCGCCTTTTTCTTTTATGGTGCAACCACGCTGGGAGTTTTTATTATGCGTAAGAAAGAACCAACACTGGAACGACCTTACAAAGTGTGGGGCTATCCGATAGTTCCCGCTTTCTTTTTATTGTTTTGTGCAGCACTCGTTATAATAACATTCTTTTCGAAACCTCGCGAAGCTATGATAGGTCTAATGCTGATGCTGACCGGTATTCCTTTTTATTTCTACTGGCGCAAATCAGCTTAGGTTCATGGCCAGAGACTTGCCATAACGCTGCCGGTATTCGAGCGGCGAAACCCCTGTAAACTTTTTGAAAGTCGTGCGAAAGGCTTTGATATCGGAATAGCCGACCGAAAACATAATGGCATAAATATTTTCGTGGGTCGATTCGAGGCTCTTTTTGGCAGCCTCAATCTTTACCCGCTGTATGTATTCGGCAACGGTGTTGGAGGTCGCCTTTTTAAATCTTCGCTCAAAATTTCGTCTACCCAGATACGTTAACGAAGCAAGCTCTTCCACGGTAATCCTGTTTGTGAAATTCGCTTCGATAAATTCCTGTGCTTTGATGATGTGCTCATCTTCGTGGTCCTTCTGCGACTTAAAAATCGTAAAAGGCGACTGGCTCACCCGTCCGATATCAATCTGAAATACTTTTGCACTATAAACAGCCATTTCTCTTCCGGCGTACTTCTCAATCAGGTAAAGAATGAGGTTCAGGTAGGAATAAGCTCCGCCGCTTGAATATATTCCTTTTTCGTCGGTAATAATGGTTTCGGATATCAGATTTACATCGGGAAACATCTGCCGGAAAGCGTCTGCAACAATCCAATGAGTAGCGCATTTTTTATTGTTAAGTAAACCTGTAGCAGCAAGTAAAAAAGCTCCGACACACAAGCTGGCCACTTCGGCACCGTTTTCGTACTGTTTTTTAATCCAGGCAATCAGCTCAAAATTCAACTCGATGGCCTTTTGAAGATCTCCATGTGGAGCCGGTATAATCACCAAATCAGTCTTAAAATGATCGTTGATAGTTTTATGCGCATGGATGGTAAACACTCCATTGTTAAACGACGATTCCTTATTAATTCCCACCAGTTCCACTTTGAATGCAGGATCTTTTCCCATGCTTTTCATGGCATCGTTTACCATATTGAAAACTTTGTGAGGACCTTCAATGGAACCTACAACAGCGTCGCCTGCAGGAAGGAGAATTGAAATGTGCTTCATGTTCAGTAACTTTTTTGGTATACAAATTATTATAAGTCGACAGTCGTCAGACCTCAGTCCACGGCCAATACAGTGTCAATGGACGATAGCCGATACTAAGTTAGACGATAGTCTATAGTCAATGGACATTAGCCAATACAAAGTTAAAAAGTCAACAGTCGTCAGACCTCAGTCCACAGCCAATACAGTAATAAAGACGATAGTCGATAGTCCATGGACGATAGCCAATAAAAAAAGATAAGTCGACTGTCCACAGATCACTGTCCTCAGCCAATATAAAAAGAACAGCCGACAGATCTCTGTTCAGATTATTTGTATACAGCCAGTGAATTCAGATATTCTAAACAAAAGCGCTGCGTAGTTGTTTTTCGGATAATTAAAAAAATGAACGAATGAAAAATCCATTTACCAGCACAAGTGCATTAAGTACAGATTTTGCCGCTCTTCTTTTAAGGTTAATAGTAGGTGGCTTATTTGTTTATCATGGCTATGGTAAAATTCTCGCCTTCGCCCAGATGTATTCTACTTTTCCCGATCTGATCGGCATTGGAGGTAAGGTTTCGTATATCCTGGTAATATTTGCTGAGTTTTTTTGTGGAATTCTGGTGGCTTTGGGATTTTTAACCAGGTTTTCTATCATCCCGATCATCATCACCATGGTGGTGGCGTATTTTATTGCTCACAAAACGGATACTTTCCAGGTTAAAGAACTGGCTTTTGCTTTTATGACACTATCGGTGGTGGTGTTTATTCTTGGAAGCGGCAAAATTTCGCTCGACAGAATGATTTTCAAGAAATAACAAAATGGCCCGGAAGAAAACTTGCCGGGCCAGATTCGAATATATAGGTCGGATTATAAATAGTCGGAATTAACTTCTTTTATGTGAAAATGATCTGTGTTCCGATACCGCCAGCCATAGCATAGAAATCGCCAACGGTAATGATATCGACCACTTCTTCGGTTAAATCTTCCTTTTTGAGTTTAAACATATCCACAGCAAGTTTGCAGGCATAAATTTCGCCGCCACCTGCTACAATCATTTCAAGAAATTCCTTTACGGGAGGCATATCCAGCTTGTCCATCTGACTTTTCATCATCGAAGAAACACCAGCTTCAACGCCGGGAATCATTCCGAGGATGGTTGGAAAAGGCAATCCGCCGGGCATTCTCATAGCAGGATTTCCAACGGTGGAAGTGTGGAGTTTTTCCATTCTGTTTTTGGTGATTGCATCCAAACCAAAGAATGTAAAGAAAAGTTTGGCCTCAATTCCTTCCATTACAGCTCCGTTAGCCATTACAAGGGTGGCATAAACATCTTCGATAGTACCTTTGGCGCAAATAATGCACACTTTCTTTAATGGATACTCTTCTTTTTGCGTTGTCATAGCTTTGAATTTTTAATTAGGTTTTGATTTAGACACAACTTGTAGGCTTAGGTATACCAGCCAGTTTCGAAGATATTTTCAGCGGTCCGCCGGGGAAAAGCTGGTAAAGCTCTTTGATATCAGTAATACCGGAATTTCCTACTTTACGGATGGTAAGCTGAACGCCTGCATTGTGCTGCTGACGAAGATATTCGAGCACTGCAAAATGCTTATCTGTAAGGGTGATATTGTAATCCTTGGCCATCTCTACAGCCATTTCTTTTGTCCATTGTGCAGGATTTTCGAAATATCCTTCTGCGTTTACTGTTACGCTTGTTCCTGCTAAAACTTTTTCTGCCATTGTTATTTGTGTTTAATTAATGTTTATAGTATCTGCATAATTTAAAAGTATTTAAAACCTCACCCCCGACCCCTCTCCACCTGGAGAGGGGAGAAAATCCCCAAACCCCATATTGGGAGCTCTTCAAAGTCCCTCTCCAAATGGAGAGGGACTTAGGGTGAGGCCTCCTTTATTCCTTCGATAAATTCTTCAGGAAGGTCACCATGAATGCCATTCCTCGTTTCATCTCGGGGCTGTTCATTTCCTTCATCACACGCCAGATGCTGTATTCGGGAAGTTCTTCCATTTCCATGCTGTTGAATACCCTCAATGCGTTGTTGATGGCTTTGAGCATATCAGGTTGTGTAAGATTCTTAACCGTATCGAGAATGGTTACCACGTTATCCGACAAATCGTTAATATCCTTAGGTGAGTAATGGGTTACAACCTTATCAACCACTTTGCCGGCCTCTCTTGCAAATTCGAAATAGCCTTTCTGTTCGAACTCATGAAGCTTTTTGGTAAAATCGATAATGATCTCGTTCACCATCGGAGTGGCATCTTTCACCAGATCCATCATGCTTTCGAGCATATCTATCATCTGAATGAAAGTAGGAACGTTCTTCACCAGCTTAATCATCAGAAGTTTGATTTCATCGGGATCCATTTGAACCTGACGGGTTTCCAGTTCCACAACGGCGGTGTCGTAAACATCCTTGCCAATAATGGACAGATCGGAAACCAGGTCGTCGACCGCCGACGATTTAAGCCTTTGCTCGTGCATATAATCAAGCAACAGGTCGAGCTTACGGTTTATGTCATTTATTTGCTGTTGCAGTGCTGCAGTGTCGCTCATAACTGTTGTTTTAGTATTTAACCATTCGTTTTCCGGCCATGCTCATTTCGGCTTCAATAGGCAATTGTTTGCCTCTGAGCAGAATATGCCAGTAAATCCAGCGGAACATCAGTTTTCCGTAATGGTTGATCTTTGTATTTTTCAAAAGTCCGAACGGCCCTATTCCGGGTAGTGGGAAAGTTCCGGGCAGCGGTTCAGTATCGTAATTAAAATCGATCAAGGCTCCTTTACCGTAACCTGTTTCGATATAGCAATTTGAGTGTCCATCGAAATGAGCTTTTAACTGGCGGCCTTCGATAAAACTCAAAATATTCTCGGTAAGAATTTCAGCTTCGAAATGAGCTACCGATCCGGCTTTCGACGTAGGAAGTGCTGCAGCATCGCCAATTACAAACATGTTTGCATATTGCTGATGCTGCAAGGTGTGCTTATTTACCGGAACAAAGTTCATATCATCACCTAATCCGCTCCTCTCAATAAATGCAGCCCCTTTGTTCATGGGAACTATGGTAAGCACATCAAAAGGCACCTCCTGTTCATCGTACGAAACCAGTTTCTTATTATCATTATCAATATGTTCGATATAAAAATCGGGAATAATATTGATGTTCTTTTCCTTCAACAGTTCGCTCAGCATCTGGGTAGCAACAGGCTTTGTAAATGCTCCGGCCAAAGGAGTTACTAAAGAAATTTCAACTTTGTCGCGCATTCCTTTCTGAGTAAAATAAGCCTCGGCCAGACACACAAATTCGATGGGAGCAACAGGACACTTAAACGGCATTTCGGTAATAGCCATCACCAGCTTACCACCTTCCCAGGATTTAAAATATTCGTGCAAAGCAAGTGCTCCTTCGAGTGTATAAAAATCGAAAATCTCCTTATGCCAGAGTTTATCTTTCATGCCCGGAGTTTCGTCAGGACTGAGATGGGCTCCGCTGGCAATAATCAGCACATCGTATTCCAACACCTTACCATCGGTAAGCAGAACCCGGTTCTGGTCAGCTTCAACCTTATCAATTTCCTGGTAAAGAACATTTACTCCAACAGGAAAGAAATCGGCTTTGGGTTTTATAACATCGCTTTTATTATACAATCCGAATGGAATAAATAAAAACCCGGGCTGATAATAATGGGTTTTTTCCTTATCAATTACGGTAATACTCCACTCGTCGCGATCGAGAGCTTTTCTTAGTTTGTTAGCCATGATTGTTCCGGCAGTGCCGGCACCAAGAATCAGTATCTTTTTCATAAACTATGTTTTGATGAGTAAATGCTGTTATTTTGATAACAAAAATATATGATTTACTACGGGTTGATTTTTAGATGCTTATGATAAATATCAAGGCGTGATAATTATCATAACGAGACGACCGGACAAGAATGATATTTGCTTTTGCATCTGAATTTTTGCGGAATTACTCCAAAAACAATAATTTTAAACTTTCGTCTACACCCAATTTATGAAAAACTGCAATTGCGAAGGTTGTGAACTAAAGAACCTGTTCTTTGAGAATGTAAGCTCAATGGATATTGAAAGTATGTGCTCGAGGAAATCAGAAAAGTCGTACAAAAAAGGGGAGACAATTATCCAGGAAGGCGATTCCATTAAAGAGTTCACATATCTTAAGAGCGGACTTGTAAAACTTTATCGCAAAAGCTCTGGCGATAGGGAACAAATTATATGTTTTGCACTTCCGTTGGATTTTGTAAGTCTCCTGAGTATCTTTTCCGAAGAAAAATACAATTACTCGGTTACAGCCCTGCTCGACTCGGTTACCTGCAGCATGGACCTGAACGAAGTTAAAATGCTTGCCAATCAAAATGGCAGATTCGCGACCGGCATCATGCAAAAAATTAACAGGGCCACTGACAGAATTATTCTCGACTTCCTGGAAGTGAAACAACGCCGGCTGTTTGGTCGAATTGCCTATATTCTTCTTTACTTCTCGAAAGTAATTTTTAAACAACAAACTTTCGAGTTACCTGTTTCAAGGAAAGAAATTGCCGAATACATCGGCATGACCGTCGAAAATGTAATCCGCACGCTATCGGACCTCAGGAAAGACGGCATTATCAAAATATATGGCCCTACCATTGAGATTGTAGATATGGAAAGGCTGGAACGGATTTCGGATTTGAGTTGAGAGGAGATGCAGTCCTGATAACTATCGGGAGCGGGTTACGGGCAGTCGACTTGTATTCAATGGCTGTGGACCGTCGTCCGTGATCCGTCGACTTTTCTTGTACTTACCATCGACTATGGACTATCGACTTACATCTTACTTCTTACTTCATACTTAAATTATGAGCGATTTCGATAAAGTAGCTGCTGACTGGGATAAAAACAGGATGCATATTGACAGGTCAGAAGCAATAGCGCAAAAAATATTGCCCTTTCTTGAAGGAAAAAGAACCGGATCGGCAATGGAATTTGGCGCAGGCACAGGTTTGCTTAGCTTTTTGCTGAAAGAAAAATTCAACAAAATTGTTTTGCTTGATTCGTCGCGCGAAATGGTAAATACGGCCAATACAAAAATATCTCAAAGTGGCGCAAAACATATGCACGCAGTGTTTTGTGACCTTGAAAAAGAGGACTATAGGACCGAGCCTTTCGATGTTATTTTTACGCAAATGGTATTGCATCATGTGGAAAATATCGATCTGATATTTAAAAAATTCTATAGTCTACTGCACCCCGGCGGCTTGCTGGCTATTGCCGATTTGTACACCGAAGACGGAACATTCCACAGCGAAGGTTTTAATGGTCATTATGGGTTTGATCCAGATGATTTAAAGAAAAAACTCCTGACGGCCGGATTTGCGAAAGCAGCACACGAAACCTGCTACACCATCACCAAAGAAGTTCGTGATGGTAAAATAAAGGACTTTCCTATTTTCCTCCTGGTGGCAGAAAAGGATTAAGGAGTCAGGCTCCTCCATTACTTTAACCCGTCAGATCCCTGGATTTCGGCGGGTTACTATTCCATATCAACAAATTAATTAAGCTAATTCAACCGGTGCATTGTTATATGTACATCATTTAATGTTTGAAAGCCTTTGATTTCAAACTAATTTTGCATTAATAAATTTTAAGAATTATGACACATTCAATAGAAACCGCCTGGAAAGGAAATATGCAGTTTGATGCGCTTGTAAGCGGCCATCATGTTATTATGGATGCCTTGCCCGATGCTGGTGGCGAGGATCAGGGCGTTCGCCCAAAGCAGTTAATGCTGGCAGCGCTGGCCGGCTGTACCGGAATGGACGTTATCTCCATCCTGCGAAAAATGAAAGTAGAACCTGAAAGCTTTAATATAAAGGTTGAAGCAGATGTGACAGAAGAACATCCGAAGCATTATAATAAAATGCACATTATTTATGAGTTGAAAGGCAAAGATTTGCCGCTGGATAAAATTCAAAAAGCGGTAGAACTCTCGCAGGATAAATACTGTGGCGTTTCGGCTGCATACAAAAAAGCAATGCCATTGAGTTGGGAAATTAAAATTGTAGAATAAAAATGACAACAGGTATCATCGTTTTTGTGGTTTTGATGGCCATCCTGATAGGATATGCTTTGTATACTTTTAAGAAATACAAAGACATGCCTCCGGTAACCGAAAGCGATAAAATTGTTTCACTTAGTGATACTACCTTCGATAAAGAATTAGGAAACAAGCTTGTTCTGGTCGATTTCTGGGCATCGTGGTGTGTACCATGTAAAATGATGGCTCCCGTTTTGAACGACCTTGCTGGTGAAGTTGATACTAAAGCCTCGATAGCAAAAGTTAACGTTGAACAGTATCAAAACCTGGCGGCCCGTTTTAAAATCAGAAGTATTCCTACCATGGTGTTATTCAAAAACGGTTCAGAAGTTCAGCGTTTTGTGGGTGTTAAATCGAAAGATTTTTTAAAGAAGCAAATATTAAATCAATTAAATTAATTAAAGATATGGAATATTATTTCAGTACAACAGTACCCGAAGCATTTGAGGATGCTATAGTAAAAACCACTGAAGCTCTTAAAACAGAAGGATTTGGTGTTATTGCCGACATCGACATTCAGGGTAAGATAAAGGAAAAACTTGGCGTTGATTTCAAGAAATACCGGATATTAGGGGCTTGTAACCCTCCTTCGGCATACAAAGCGTTGCAGGTGGAAGATAAGATTGGAACCATGCTGCCCTGCAATGTTGTGGTAATTGAAAAGGAAAATGGTACTACTGAGATTGCAGCCATTAACCCGGTGGCATCCATGATGGCAATCGAAAATCCCAAACTTGCTCCTCTTGCTCAGGAAATTACTGATAAGCTTAAAAGGGTAATCAGTCTCCTGAGTTAATTTTCGCAATAATTCCGGTTTCAGTTTCAGGAACAAAAACTTTTCACCTCAATACCGGTTTGTGAAAATTTTAATCTTATTATCATCCAAATTGTTCTTATATTAATTCCCGTAATGATTATATTTACATACTATTCGGTATGAGATGAACGATTCGCGGGAACATATACTTAAAACTGCCTTTTCCCTTTTTGTAACAAAGGGGTATAAGGCAGTTACCATGCAGGACCTTGAAAATGCAACCAAGCTGACAAAAGGTGCATTTTATCATTACTTTAAGAGTAAGGAAGAGTTATTTCAGGCAGTAATAGAGAAGTTTTACATGCCCGATATGCTAATTTGTCAGGCCAGTAATGTAAACAGCCTGGATGAATACATTCAGCTCAACATCAGCTGCCTGAGAGAAAAAATGGTTGGCATTAAGGACAGGGTTGGAGGTCCATTGCCCGATCCTCATTACCTTTCTCTTATACTTGAAGCAAAAAAATATTTCCCTGCTTTGGGAAATCACATTAAAGACACTTTTCGCGGACAAATTAACCAGTGGGAAAAGATAATTTTAAAAGCAAAAGAAAGCGGGGAGATCAAAACCAACATTGAGACTTCAGTTCTGGCCGAAATTTTCACATCCATAGGACTCGGAATTATTAAAAATCTGATTCTCGACGACTCACTCGAATATTCCATCTCAAAAATTATTCTTCAATACGAACAACTTTATCGCCTGTTGCGATAATAAATTATTTACCAATAAAATAGCGGAAATATTCTTTCAAAACAAGACGCTCTTGTTCATAATTTTATAATTACCTACATACCATTTGGTATGTTTTTTGAATACCTGTTTTTATATCTATCTACAAAACATTTTATTGGATATTACATCCGGTAACAAAATAAATACATGGTATGAAAATATACAGAAACTCAATTTATATCATCATTATTGCAATTCTTTGCTCATGCAGTGAAATGATTGAATTCAGTCCTTATGACACAGGATTAAAAAGCTCAAATCTTAATAACTTTTATACTGAAAATTTAAATGCTTACCGACCCGTCAACAACGATACATTATCGTTCGCAGTCCTGAGCGATTCTCATTTTTATTACGATAAGCTCAACAATGCTGTAAATTCAATTAATAAAAGAGCAGGAATCTCCTTTGTAGCAATGATTGGGGATTTAACTGATTCGGGTTTAAGCTCCGAATACGAATTCTATTGGAAACGGATGCGTAAGCTTCACCTCCCTATCATTTCGGTTATTGGCAATCACGATTGTTTGTCGAATGGTTACATAAACTACACGCGCATGTTTGGCGACCCCAACTTTTCCTTTATTTGTGGCGATTATAAGTTCATTGCTTTTAACAGTACAGTATGGGAGAATGGCAACAAAATGCCCGATTTCAACTGGTTAAAAAACGAAGTTGAAAACAGCGACCAAAAGTGTGTCATATTGACCCATATCCCACCATGGGGAGATCAATTCACAGACGAGATGCGCAACAAGTACTACGAAATTGCGAATCTGCCGGAGGTAGTATTGAATGTACACGGTCACGAACACCGCCACCAGGATACAGTAATTATGGGGAAACGTTACATTGTAAACGAAGCTCTTTTTGAGAACGAGTATTATATT
Source organism: Bacteroidota bacterium (assembly GCA_021779665.1). GTDB lineage: Bacteria > Bacteroidota > Bacteroidia > Bacteroidales > JAAUTT01 > JAAUTT01. The sequence goes on from JAJYAG010000021.1 coordinate 34,771, forward strand.
GTCCGCCTGATAAATGATAACGTTCTGGTAGAAACAGTTCATTTCTGATATGAAGACAACTGTTTCAATATTGATGATATTGCTTTGCTTATCACCACTCGAAGCGCACGATACAATTAAAGTCAGAAAGCAATCATATTATGCAGGAGTTCATTTTGCCGGAAATACAGGACTTTTCTCCGTACATGCCGGTTGTAAGTTTTTTAATAAGCGCCTGCTGGTTGGTGCCGGCTATGGCTATCTCCCCGAATCAGTCAACGGCGCCGAGGTACATTCGATTCTAATTAAGACCTCGTACAGTTTCAGCAAAGGAATGGTTTACAAAAGAGCCAAATGGTACGCCGGCTTTAACACCATTTACGGTATAACCGATAATACTTTCTTAAAATTGCCTTCGCGGTATCCCGATAAATACTACGCCCCGAATGCAATCCACTTCTCTCCGTATCTGGGACTCAGTATGCCATTGTCGTTTTACAAACCTATGTGGGCTAAAAAAGCAAACTTTAATATTGAGCTCGGAACACTCGATTCGTACCTGTGGTATCACATTCTTAACAGCAAAATTGGATTCTGGGATGTTTGCAATCTGTCGTACGGAATTTATTATGATTTTTAATCATTTGGCGAGTCCATTAAGCACAACTGTAACTAAGTTGTTACCTGAATAATCCTTCTTTCATTTCAATTTCATACTTTTATTTTAAAAATACATGGCACAGCTCACTCCTACCAATATTCAGTTTTTCGAATCACAGGAACAATTCAGGAATTGGCTCGAAATTAATAGCGAAACTGCCAAAGAAGTATGGGTCGGTTTTTATAAGCGCGAAACCGGAAAACCAAGCCTCACGTGGTCCGAATCCGTTGACCAGGCCCTATGCTTTGGATGGATTGACGGAATTCGTAAATCGCTCGGAGAAACCAGTTATGTAATCCGGTTCACACCGCGAAATCCCAAAAGTGTCTGGAGTGCCATCAACATCAAAAAAGTAGCAGAGCTGAAAAAACAAGGGCTAATGAAACCTGCCGGACTGAAATTATTCGAGGCCCGTTCCCTGGAACGATCAGAAATCTATTCTTTCGAACAAGGAAACATTACGTTACCAGAACCTTACTTAAGCACATTCAAGGAAAATAAAAAAGCATGGTCAAATTTTGAAGCCATGCCTCCCTCCTATCGCAAACCTGCCATTTGGTGGATATTGAGTGCCAAACAGGAGCCTACGCGTTTAAAACGTTTGCAGACTTTAATTCAGGATTCGGAAAACAACCAGAGAATTGGTCCAATGAGACGATAATAGCCATATGTTGGGATTGAACAGCATTATCCACGCTCCTAACTTTGCGGGTAACTAAAAATCTTAAAACTATGTTTGTTGCCATTAATTATATTTCGTGCATTGAAGAATACCGTGAACGATTCGAGACGCTGTTTGCCACCCGTGCCAAAGCAATCGACAAAATGCCCGGCTTCAGAAATATGCATGTATTGAAACCAAGCGACGGCATTGGCGAATACCTGATCGTAAGTCATTGGGATAATGAAGATAACTTCCGCACATGGACAAATTCTTCAGAATTTATCGATGGTCACCGCCGGGGTTTTGCCGATATTTCCAAAGCAAAAAAGGAAGGCCGTGAGGTTCCGCTTAAAAGCACTTTCAAAACTTATAGCATCATTGCAGAATAATTTCTGAGAATTCGGAATGCTTTTTTCAGCATTTTGATAATATTTGAATTTTCAAATTATATCCATGCGAAGAAAAGACAAGGAAATCACCGATAAAGAAATCGTAGAATCTATTCTGAATGAATCGGAAATATGCCGCCTGGGGCTGGTCGAAAATGGCGAAGCCTATATTGTTCCGGTGAATTTTGCGCATAGCAACGGCACTTTATATATTCATTCGGCTATGCAGGGTCGAAAAATTGAACTTCTGAAGAGTAACAATAAAGTCGCTTTCGAAATGGAGTCTCATGCCAGTATTAAAACAGGCCCGTTGCCATGCAACTGGACAACCCGTTACCGCTCGGCAATGGGAAGAGGAACCGTTGAAATTGAAACCAATCCGGAACAGAAAAAGCTTGGTTTGGATCTGATTATGAAAAAATATGGATGGGGAAATGAGGAATTAAATTACGACGCTCCTCTGCTAGCGAGGGTTTGTATTCTGAAGGTGAAAATTGAAAACTTGACCGCAAAACAATCAGGCGATTGGTGATTTTTTGCAAAACAAAAAATTACAATTCCTTTTTGCCTTAATAGCTGTTGTATATTATAAAGGGAACAAGATTGCACGAGGAACTTTCAATTTACGGGTTGAATGGTAAAGTCTGAACTCCTTTTCCAAATTTTTAAATGTTATTAGTACATTTGCAACTTTATTTCAGATATGCAGGCAGGCAATTGGTATTCTTCTAAGATCAGGCCATTCTTTCGTAAAATTGGTGAAAAAAAACGCGTGTTTTGGTCGTGGGTGCAACAAAAGCCCAGATATATGCGGTTTTTAATATACTCAGGATTACTTGTTGTAACCTTTTTGTTGTATGCATTAACTGTTGATCTCAATTTATTCTGGCTATTTGGGAAATCGCCCAAAATACGTGACCTGAACGATCCTAAGTACGATATCACTTCCGAATTATACTCTTCGGATGGAAAACTGCTTGGAAAATATTTTGACGAAAACCGCAAACCGGTTACCTACAAGGAAATATCTCCTGTTTTAATTAAAACGCTTATTGCAACAGAAGACATTCGCTTTTATCAGCATCACGGAATCGATATCCGTTCTTCCTTTTCGGTTGCATGGTATGTTATGCGCGGAAAAAGACGCGGGGCATCCACCATTACGCAGCAGCTGGTAAAAAATCTGTTCAAAACGCGTACTAACTATTCCCGCGGACTGTTGGGGCATATACCGCTCATCCGCACCCTGATTTACAAAACCAAGGAGTGGAACAATGCCCTTAAAATTGAACTTTTCTATACCAAAGAAGAGATTTTGACAATGTACCTCAACACGGTAGATTTTGGCAGCAATGCTTTTGGAATTCATACCGCCTCACGGGTATATTTTAATACAACTCCCGATAAGCTGGATAAGCTCCAGTGCGCTATTCTGGTAGGAATGTTAAAAGCTCCCACCTACTACTCTCCCGTGCTTAATCCGAAAAACTCATTAAAGCGCCGCAATGTTGTGCTTTCCCAATTAACAAAGTATGGATGGCTTTCATCGGATGACTATAAAACCCTTTCGAAAGAACCGTTAAAACTGAATTATACGCCCGAGAACGGGAAAGAAGGTCGTGCCAATTACTTCCAGGATGCTGTATCGAGGTATTTGCAGGATTGGCTGAAAGAGAACGACTACGACCTTTACCGTGACGGATTGAGAATTTATACCACCATCGATTCGCGCATGCAGGAATACGCCCGTCAGGCAGTGAATGAACAGATGAAACAAACGCAGAAAAGTTTCGACAACCTATACAGGGATAAAGATCCATGGATCGACGAAAAAGGTAATGTGATTGAAGGTTTTATTGATGACATTGTAAAGCAGGAACCCTATTACAAAAAGTTAAAAAACAGGTTTGGCGGTAATAAAGATACAATTGACTATTATCTGAACCAGAAACACCGCATGAAGGTATTTACCTGGAACGGGAACAAGGATACAACTTTCAGCTTTATCGATTCCATCAAACACTACAAGCGATTTCTGCATGCAGCATTTATTTCCATGGAGCCATCTTCGGGATTTATAAAAACCTGGGTTGGAGATATCAATTACGATTACTTCAAATTCGATCATGTAAAGCAAGCCAGGCGGCAGCCCGGATCCACATTTAAGATGTTTGTCTATACCGCGGCAATCGATAATGGTTACAGTCCCTGCGATAAGCTTTACGACAGTCCGGTGGTGATAAAATATGTAGAAGACGGCAAGGATATGGAGTGGGCTCCGCATAATGTGGTAGGCTTTTTCTCGGGAGAACCTGTGACGCTCAAGTATGGTTTGGCGCGTTCCATCAATTCCATTGCAGTGCAGCTGACCAAAGAGCTGGGATGGCGAAAAGTTATTGAATATGCCCATAAAATGGGAATAGAATCGGAGTTAAGCGATGTACCTTCGGTGTCCATCGGCTCCAGCGATGTATCACTCTACGAACTGGTGCGGGCGTATTGCCCTGTAGTTAATGGTGGAAGCAAAGTTCAGCCTATATTGGTAACCCGTATAGAAGACAAGGATGGGAATGTACTGAAAGAATATAAGCCGGAATTAACAAGAGTATTGAGTGAAGAAACCGCTTTTCTGATGAGCCAGATGCTGAAAGGCAGTCTCTCGGAACCACGCGGAACCACGCAGGCGCTTTTCGCTTACGACCTTTTCCGCTCACGGATTGAGTTTGGCGGAAAAACAGGAACATCGCAAAACCTTTCCGACGGCTGGTTTGTAGGTGTGACACCAAAACTAATCGGCGGCGCCTGGGTAGGCGGCGAATACCGCAGTATCCACTTCCGATCCAACAGTCAGGGCGAAGGATCAAAAACAGCACTTCCCATTTTTGGCCGGTTTATGGAAAAAGTATTGAAAGATCCAAAATACGACAACTTAAAAGTAGCCTTCAATAAACCAAAAACAAAGATAACCAAGGAATATTCGTGCCATACCACCTTGCGCGACACCAGCACCATTCAACGCGACTCCACGGATTTGGATATGGAATACCTTGATGCCATTACGCCTACAATTACAACGGTTACGCCGAAATAAAAGATTATAGGAGCCTGAACTTTACAAATCTTCGAGAACAGGAAAATGGCAAGACCAATGCGATGATATTAAATATGCGCAATTAGCTGGTCCTCTCATTAGGTAATAAGGTTCACATCAGGCATTCACCTGAATTCCAGATAAAATAATAAATTTGTTCAATGAGTATCTATGATCAATAGAAATACCGTTACGTTTACTGGGGTTAATACCATTTCCTATGATTAGACTTTTCTTAATATGAGATTAAAGCAAAAACGAATAATCATTATAGTTATACTATTTGGAGTAATTGCTTCATTTATTTCAAAAAAAAGTGATCTTGCATTTGATAAAACACGAGCAGAAATAAAAACATTTTATGAAACTAAAATGGACAGTTGTAAAATTGTTGAAATTATTACTATGAAGTATCCTGGAAGAGGGTCTTATAACTTATTTACAACAAATTGTAGTAATATATATTTTCCCGTTTTACTTCATAACATGACTATAGAGAAAGAAGAACTATTTAAAAAAGATGTTATTATCACCAAAAAACAAAATGATTATAATTTAATTCTCTTTAATAATAAAAATAATTATAGCTTAACAATTAGATATATTCAGGATGAAAAAGATAATTGGGGCTTAAGTCTGATTATTATTTGGTTATTTTGCTTTCTTTTTTACTTAATTATAATCTTTTCAAATCATGATAAAAGGTTATAAGATTTATTCCTGACAGAGCCTATCAAATATGCTGAAATGTTATATCACCATTATCCTGGCAATTTTCTGCAAAGTGTCATTTTCACAGGATTGTAGGGTCTTTTACCAGGTCTATGAAGAGCAGCTACTTAAAGACAAAACCATTCTCAGAGTAGCAGGCGAAGCTCCAGAAATATTTGAATATTCACGTTTTTTAATGGATGTGGTTGCTTCTTTAAAACTTGAAGCTTGTCCCTTTAAAGTTTACACTGCTTTTGTAATTGAACCCGATAGTTCCCTTTCCAATATTTTTGTTTGTTCAAGAATGATGTGTATGAACGACAGCTGCAACGAGGAGCGGGCGAAATTAAACTTTGAGAAGGATTTAAAAACGGCCTTGGTAAAAAGTAAATTACCACCAGTGAAACACCAGGGCAAAGTTGTGAGATATTTTATGGTTATTCCTGCTCATTACGAATGTCGTGAATAAACCCCCTAATGCGCTCCCACTCCCAAATGTGTCCTCACTTTCTCGTCGTCGTATTTAAGTGCTGCTTCGGGCTCGCTGCTGAGTTTCGAACCGATATACCCGGCAATAAAAGCTGCTGGCAGCGATATTAAGGCCGGATTCTTCAACGGAAAAATGGCACTGCTGTTATGAAAAAGATCTACCCACACGGTAGGGCTGAGGATAATTAATACAAGGGATAGAACTGAGCCTGTTACAATACTCCAGACGGCTCCCCGGGTGGTAAAATTTCGCCATGTGATGGAAAGCAATAATGATGGAAAGTTTGCACTTGCTGCAATGGCAAAAGCAAGTCCAACCATAAATGCCACATTCTGGCCTTTGAATATTAGCCCGAGTATGATAGCTATGATGCCCAAGGTTATGGTAGCTCTTTTAGCTATTTTCACCTCGCTGCGTTCGTCGGGCATTCCTTTTTTAATAACATTGATATATAAATCGTGCGAAATGGATGATGCTCCGGAGAGGGTAAGTCCCGCCACCACAGCCAGAATTGTTGCAAAAGCAACCGCTGCGATAAAACCCATAAACCCAGGTCCCCCTATTGCATCGGAGAGAAGAATGGCAGCCATATTCCCGCCTTTATCCCCACCGGCTGTTATAGCTTCGTGTCCAACCAACAACATAGCACCAAATCCTATAAAAAATGTGAGTATGTAAAAATAACCAATCAATCCCGTGGCTACAAATACCGATTTACGGGCCTGTTTGGCATCAGGAACCGAATAGAACCGCATTAAAATATGTGGTAATCCTGCCGTTCCCAGCATTAAAGCCAAACCTAACGATATGGCATCCCATGGATTGGAAATATAGCTTCCCGGCGAAATTACACTGATGTCGAACCTTTCAACAGCAGCCTGACACAAAGTGATGGGATTGTAGCCAAATTGAGAGAGTGTAAGAATAACCATAACAGTAGCTCCTCCGATTAATAAAATGGCTTTTATAATCTGAACCCACGTAATGGCAAGCATTCCCCCGAAAAGAACATAGGCAGTCATTACCGCACCGACAATAATTACAGAGGTGGTATAGGATATTCCAAAAAGCTTGGTGATGAGGCTCCCTCCTCCTACCATTTGAGCTATAAGGTAAAATGCTATTGTCATAAGGGAACCTGTTGCCGATGCAATTCTAACTGGGCGCTGTTTCAGTCGAAAAGCAACAACATCAGAAAATGTATATTTTCCCAGATTACGGAGAGGTTCGGCTATAAGAAACATGATTAACGGCCACCCCACCAAAAATCCAATGGAATATATCAAACCATCGAAACCCTTCAGCGAAACCATACCTGCGATTCCCAGGAAGGATGCTGCACTCATATAATCTCCTGCTAAAGCTAAACCGTTCTGAAAACCAGTAATATTCCGGTTAGCGGCATAAAATGCAGCCGTGGTCTTAGTTTTTTTAGCTGCCCAGTAAGTGATATAGAGGGTTAGAACCACGATTACAAAAAACATAATAATGGCAAAAAGATTAACCTCCTGCGCTACAACTTGTCCAATAATCCATGAGGGTTTCATAGCATTTTCCTTTTAAGTTCATCCACTTGCTTGTCGTAAACTCTGTTTGCCCACCAGGTATAAACTCCGGTTAGCAGCCAGGCTACAATCAATATTCCAATACCGATCGGTAAGCCAATCGTTAAATCTTTTCCGATAGGCCTGGCTAGAAATTCTTTATCGAAAGCAATAAGCAGAATAAAACCAAAATAGATGATTAACATAAGGAATGTAAGCAGCAGGGACACCTGCCACTTCTGCTTCACCATTCGCTTAAACTCAGGTAAGTCGTGATGTTTCATATTTGTAGTGTAAAGGATTTCTGTGCGTAGCTTTTTAATTAAAACCCCGAAAAGCAAAAATGTTCGGAAAATGTTTAATTAGTACCCAATAACAAGTAATTATTAACCAGACTATCAGTCAACTGTTCTTCTAATTCCACGCACCGGAATAAGAATTATTTATTCAGTTTTTTGTTAAATTGCAACAACCAATTAAACCAGTATTCAATTATGTTTTCTATTTCTGCCCTCCCTCATAAACTAACCGTAAATTCAGTTTTACCCGTATTCTGTCTTATTCTGCTCTCGTGTGGACAAGTTCTTGATAATAGTAAAAACGAAAATGCTGACAGTTCAATAAGTGTAAGAACTTCAGAAATAATGGATACCATGTTTGTTGATGGTTTCGACTATCCCGTAGGAAATAAGGATGGCAAAGGTGAATACGTATCGAAAACAGATGGCAGAACTTACAAGTCGTGGTACATCGCAACTGATTTTGCCGAAAATTATTCCTTGGGCATCCACCCCGGAATAGATATGAATGGAAGTGGTGGAGGAAATACCGATCTGGCCCAGCCGGTGTATTCCATAGCCAGAGGAATTGTTGAAACCGCCGCCGATTTTGGAAAACCCTGGGGGCACATTGTTACAGTTAAGCATAAGTACTTAAGGAATGGTAAAGTTTACATTTGTTATTCGGTGTATGCTCATCTTGAAGGACTCAAGGTTAAAAAAGGCGATCGCATTAACAAAAGAACTACAATTGGCGAAATTGGCACTGGTGGCGGGAGTTATCCTGCCCATTTGCATCTCGAAATACGAAAGAACAGCATGGCGAACTTCGACACTGATTACTGGCCAAGTTCCAATTCAAAAGACGCTGATTGGGTGAAGGATCATTATGAACATCCTAAAAAATTTATCGATTCTCACCGGAAACTCACCGCACCTTACAAGGAAAATCAATTCATAATTGCTTCTAAAAAGGAATACGCGCTTTATTTTTACCAGAAAGGTAAACTTTCCGGGCAATATGAAATTGCTCTGAGCCAAAATCCAAATGGCCATAAGGAACGCGAAGGTGATTTGAAAATGCCCGAAGGAGAATACTACATTTGTGAAAAGCAAAAAGGACCCTTTTATGGAAACTACGCTGAATTTTTAGGGCCTCGCCTCTTAAGAATAAGTTATCCAAACTCCTTTGATGCAGAATATGCCTTTAACAAAGGTTTAATAACCAAAGCGGAAAAAGAAAAAATTACCTCTGCAATAAGAAACCGTGCTATACCTACAAAAAGTACAAAGCTTGGTGGCGGCATTGTAATTCATGGCTGGAAAGGTGACTGGACAGCTAATGGACGGCAAAATCTCACCTGGGGATGCATCAGCATGCACAATAACGATTTGGAAAGTTTTTACGATAAGGTAAAACTCAACACCATAATTCATATTATACCCTAAACCAACATGTTAAACTTTAGCATAGAAAACTTATTAAAACAGGAAATTAAAATTCTACGTAAAGAAATTATCCGGGGGTATTTAACCGGTATTCTGGCAGGTATAATGGTTTCCTGCCTTTTCGGAATAGCAATGTTTGCAAAGAATTCATTGCTGACATCCAAAGATTTTTACTTTATGCTCCTGATCATCACCGGAGCTGTTTTTATTACTTCGTTAACAGTAAGGAATCTTCTTATCGACCTCTATAGAGGCGTAAAGCATATTTACCAATATCCTGTGACTGAAAAACTTTCTTATCAGGATAACGAACCTGGTGTTGGTGGTGAGAAAATGAAATATTATCTCATTTCCGAAAAGAAAAAATTCCAGGTAAGTGAAAAGGAATATAATTATGCTCAGGTAAATGATTTTGTGTTTGAAGATGAGGCGCCCAAATCGGGTCTATCCCTGAAAGTAGTAGTCCATAAAAGTTCCTTATAAATTACATTACAAAATTGTTTTTAGCTTTCTTCCTTTTGAACGTTCCCGTTATTAACTTCTTCAGAGAATTCCCATTTCTTATTAATCCGACAAATTCATCCTAATCATGCATAATACCAGAAGAAACTTAAGTGCAAATTACTTCTAAATACAGTCTATTTATAATTAGTATAAATTAAAATAATTATCTTGCTTTTGCTGAAATATCAGTAAAACAAAAACTAAACAGGTACTGAGTTGTTTAAAAACTGGTTCGGAATAATAAGGATATGGATCAGATTATAAGCAATACAGCTGATTTTGAAACATCGGAAGCCATGCTGGAAAAAGAACTCGCGGAACATAAAAAGAGTGAATCTAAATTTAAAGGCTTACTGGAGTCAGCTCCCGACTCAATGGTTATTACCAATGGTGAAGGGGTTATCCTTATGGTAAATGCCCAAACCGAAAGGATTTTCAGATATCACCGTTCTGAAATGATCGGGAAAAAAGTTGAAATTCTGATTCCTCGCAGATTTCACGATAAGCACACGCATCACAGGCATGATTATGTTGAAAATCCAAAAGTGAGAGCCATGGGTGCCGGAATGGTACTTTATGGCCGACGGAGTGACGGTAGTGAATTCCCGGTAGAAGTAAGTCTGAGCCCTCTTAAACTCGACGATGGTGAATTTATGGTGATATCGGCCATTCGCGACACTTCACGACAGAAGGAAATTGAGGATGAAATAAAAAAGATTAACGAAAACCTGGAGCTTCTCATTCAGGAACGCACAAAAGACCTGGAAGATGCCCTGATGAAAGAAAAGGAAACACGCCTGGAAAATGCAAAGCTTAACGAAGAATTGCAGCATGCCAATGCCGAACTGGAACAAAGAGTTGCCAAACGAACCCTTGAGCTTGAAGCCATTAATAAAGAGCTGGAGGCTTTTTCCTATTCTGTGTCGCACGACCTGAGAGCTCCTTTGAGAAGCATCGACGGGTTCAGCAACAAATTGCTGAAGGATTACAGTTCGGGATTCGACGACCAGGCAAAGGATTATTTCAACCGGATTATGAATGCAAGCCGGAAAATGGGCATTCTTATTGACGATCTGCTTAAGCTGGCGCGACTTTCGCGGGTGGAAATGCGGATAGAAAAGGTTAATTTAACAGAGATCGCCTGGGGCATTGCTTCCGAATTAAAAGAATCGAATCCGGAAAGAAATGTTGAATTTCAGATTATGGAAGATATGGTTGCAACGGCCGACCGTAACCTGATTCAGATTGCCCTTCAGAACCTGCTGGGTAATGCGTGGAAATACTCCAAAAATAAAGCCTTTACGCTTATCGAGTTTGGCATTATTAAAAATGCCGGAGAGGAAGTTTACTTCATAAAAGACAATGGTGTAGGTTTCGATATGCGTTATGTCGATAAGCTCTTTGGTGCTTTTCAGAGGCTCCACAGTGTTACCGAATTCGAAGGTACCGGCATAGGACTGGCAACTGTTCAACGCATCATTCGCCGGCATCATGGAAATATATGGGCCGAAAGCGAAGTGGATGCCGGCACCACCTTTTATTTCACAATCAACGATTAAGATATGGTAAAAGAGAGAATTATCCTGCTGGTGGAAGACAATCCTGATGATGAATTGTTAACACTTCTCGCTTTTAAGGAAAACGAAATAGGAAATGAAGTGGTTATTACCCGCGATGGAGCCGAAGCTCTCGATTATCTTTTTGGAACGGGCAAATTTCAGGGAAGAGACGTTTCTGTCCTTCCCCAGGTGGTTTTGCTCGATTTAAAACTTCCAAAAGTTGACGGCCTTGAGGTACTGAAGCAAATACGCCAGAATGACCTTACGAAACTGCTTCCGGTAGTGGTTTTAACCTCGTCGAAAGAAGAGACTGATATTGTGAAAAGCTACGAATCGGGAGCCAACAGTTATATTCAAAAGCCTGTAGATTTCGAACAGTTTTCGGAAGCCATAAAACAACTTGGCTTGTATTGGTTGTTATTGAACGAATTACCAGGCAGAAAATAGACAATTATGCAAAAGACAATTCAAGTACTTATAATTGAAGATAACGAAGACGATGCGCTGCTGGAAGTCGATGAGCTGATTCGCGGAGGTTATAAAATCGAATACGAACAGATTGAGACAAAGAACGAATTAATGCGGGCACTCGAAAGAAAAACCTGGGACTGTGTAATCTCAGATTTTTCAATGCCTCAGTTTTCAGGTCTCGAAGCGTTGGTTATTGTGAGGGAAACAGGGCTGGATATACCTTTTATCCTTGTTTCGGGAGCAATTGGCGAGGAAACCGCTGTTGCAGCCATGAAAGCCGGTGCACACGACTATATCATGAAAAACAACCTGAAAAGGCTTGTACCAGCTTTCGAACGCGAACTCAGGGAGGCCGATATCCGAAAGAAAAATAAAATTGCCGAAGAAACCATCCGGAACGAGCGAAAGCTTTTAAGAACACTGATCGATAATCTTCCCGATCTGATTTACGTGAAAGATATATCGTGCCGCCGCATTATCGCAAATAAAGCCGATATTACCTTTCAGGGATTTGGAAATGAAGCTGACCTGATTGGACACACTGATCTCGAAATTTTTGGTGAAGAAAAAGGCAAACCAATGCTCGACGACGATCTTTTGATACTATTATCGGGCGATCCCGTTCTGAACCGGGAGGTAGTAAAACACGATGCCGCCGGAAAGCAGCACTGGTTTTTATGTTCTAAAATTCCGATACGGAACAGTCTCAACCAGATTACCGGTCTGGTAGCAATGGAACACGACATTACCGACCGCAAAATTGCAGAATTGGCTTTGCAGGAAAGCGAAACGAACCTCAAACAACAAAATCACGAGTATCAGGCTCTCAACGAAGAGTACCAGACACTTAACGAAGAGCTTGCCGAAACCATTGAGCATATTCAAAAGATAAACCAGGAACTAACTACAGCAAAAAATAAAGCTGAGGAAGCCGATAAACTCAAATCGGCCTTTCTGGCAAACATGAGCCATGAAATTCGTACCCCCCTGAATGCTATTCTGGGTTTTGCCGGCTTTTTGAAAAATCCCGGACTGAGCCATGAAAAAACAGTTTCGTTTGTAGATATCATCGATTCGAGCGGCCAGCAATTATTGGGTATTATAAACGACATTCTCGACATATCAAAAATTGAGGCAGGCCAGATATCGATTTCAATTGGGCCGGTAAACATAACTACCGTTCTTACTGAGCTTTATCAGCAGTTCGAAAAGCAGGCTGAACAAAAAGGAATACGAATAAGGCTGAACCATGATCTCCAGCACCGAAACATTGAAATTGCAACTGATGAGATAAGATTGCGTCAGATAATCACAAACCTGCTAAGCAATGCTGTAAAGTTCACCCACGAGGGATATGTTGAGCTGGGCTCAGAAATAATTGACGATTATTTTGAAATATATGTAAAGGATTCCGGGATTGGAATTTCGGAAACTGACAGGCAGGTTATTTTTGAACCTTTCCGGCAGGTAGAAAACAATAATTCGCGCATGTACGGAGGCAATGGACTGGGATTATCGATCTCAAAGGCCCTGGTTGAAAAACTGGGAGGTACTATTTCAGTCGATTCCGAACCCGGCAGTGGATCTACCTTCCGGTTTACAATTCCGCTTAACATTAAAAAGCAGGTTAAAAAAAGCAATATCAACGAAGCTTCTGAAGCACATTGGGATAAGCATATTATTCTTATTGCCGAAGACGAATGTTATAATTACCTTTTCCTGAAAGAGTTATTATCTCCCACCGGCGTAAAATTGCTCCATGCGCGCGATGGAAAAGAAGCTGTAGAACTTGTTCGCAAAAATCCGCAGATTTCGCTGGTACTAATGGATTTAAAAATGCCCGTAATGGACGGCTATACAGCTACCCGGATAATTAAGGAGTTAAAACCCCGCATGCCGGTAATTGCACAAACAGCCTATGCAATGAGCGAAGACAAAGAAAAAACTGCTGATGCCGGCTTCGACAATTTTATTGCCAAACCAATTGTTCAGGACAACTTTATAAAAGTACTTGCCGACTATATAGAGTAGCTGACAGACAGCTTTTAGCAATTAAAAACCAGGCGCTATAAATTTTTTAACGGAAAAGATAAAAGTAGTGCCTTTACCGGGTTCGGACTCACAGGTAATTTTTCCACCAAGAAGTTCTATAAGCGAACGGGAAATAAACAAACCAAGTCCGTTACCGCCATATTGGCGGCCAAAAGACTCGTCGCATTGCCTGAAGGGCTTAAAAATTATTTCCTGCATCTCGTGAGAAATACCAATTCCACTGTCCTCCACTTTAAACACAATTTCTTCACCTGTGCTGCTTTCTTCGGCTGATACCTTAACATAGCCCTTGTGTGTGAATTTGAAAGCATTGTCGATGATCAGCTCCAGTGCTGTTACAATTTTGTCCTTATCGTTAACAATTGTCAGTTTCTCGTTTACTGAGGCGGAAAATTTAACTGAACTATTATTTAAGTATTTCGCGCTTCGGGCCTCCAGAATATCATTAATAATTCCGGCGGGCGAAAATTCTTCGGTGGTAATCTGCACCTGTTCTGTTGTTATGGCTGAAGCCATGATAATGCTCTCCAGCATTTTCAATAAATCGTAGCTATTTTGAATACAATGGTCAATCAGTGTTTTTACATGATCCTGATTGGCTTCGTCCCGGGCAATACTTGCAAATCCGACAATAGCATTCAGAGGGGTTCGTATTTCGTGGGAAAAATTCCTGAGAAACACACTCTTAAGTTCATTCAACTTCATTTCGCGCTCCATCGATTCCTGGAGCTTTTTGTTATTTTCCATCAATAACTCAAGCAGTCTCTTATTTTCTTTTCTAATTTGGTACGACTCCACCGCATTCTTCAGCACAATCCTCATTTCATTATAATTCCATGGTTTTTGAATAAAATTTTTAAGGCAATTCATATTTATAGCCTTAATAACAGCATCGAGATCAGCGTACCCCGATATTACAATAAAAACAACATCTTCAAACTGGTCCTTAATCCGCTCGATAAACGAAATCCCATCCTCCTTGGGCATTTTGAAATCAACCAGTGCCAAAGCAATTTCCTCTGTCTCAAGAATTTTCATTCCCTGGCTTGCACTTTCAGCCGTAAACACCTCATAATCCTTTGAAAAAGAAACCTTGAAACCCACAAGATTTTCAGGTTCATCATCAATATACAACAGTTTAGGACGATCACTCATACTTTCAATTATTATTACATTAATTCACCTTCTAAAAATTCTCAACCAACACTCTTTGTCTTTTCTGATGCTGCACCGGATTCATTCGGTGGTCAATTCCTTTTTTTCTTTTCCCATTTCCTGATTTCACGTTTAAAGAAGCAATATGGAAATAGCTAATCAAATCCTTTAACTGCTCTGCCTGGCTGGCCAGTTCTTCGGCGCTTGTAGCCAATTGTTCGGCTGAGGAGGCATTTTGCTGAGTAACATCATTAAGTTGTTGTATGGCGCTGTTTATCTGATCGGAACCCGCATTTTGCTCTAAGCTGGCTGCCGCAATTTCGTGAACAAGACCAGAGGTTTTTTCGATAAGAGGTAAAGTAGATTCCATTTGCTTTCCGGCCTCATCAGCAAGATTAAAACTTTCTGCGGCCAGGCCTATAATTTCATCGGCGGCAATTTTACTCCTTTCTGCTAACTTACGAACTTCGGATGCCACAACAGCGAAACCTTTACCGTGCTCACCTGCGCGCGCTGCCTCAACAGCAGCATTTAAGGCCAAAATGTTAGTTTGAAAAGCTATATCGTTTATAATTTTAATCTTTTCCGACACTGATTTGTTCACATTTCCAGCTCTTACCGCTTGCTCTGCAACTCTTTTAATGCTGACCAGAGCCCTTTGGGACATTTTTTCCGTTTCGGTGGCATTTTCTGTATTTTGCTGAATGTTGGACGTCATTTCTTCCATGGACGATGAAACCTCCTCGACCGATGAGGCCTGGTCCAAAGCTCCCTGCGAAAGTTGCTGCGAGGCGCCGCTTAACTGAGTACTTGCTGATGTAATGGCATTTGCCCCATCCAGAATGTTGGAAACAACCTCCGTGAGCTTTTCCGACATTTGTGTAAGAGAACGTGTTAGTTCACCAATTTCGTCATCAGTATGTTCTATATCAAATCTGAAGTCCAGGTTTCCCGAAGCTATTTCTCTTGCGAGTTCGGCACCTTTTGCTATCGGGCGGGTAATTCTGCGTGAAATGAAGAGAATAATAAAACTTAATAATATAAGCCCTATGATAGCAGCAACAATATTCAGATAAGTAATCACCTTTGTTTGAGCGTATACCTCGGCTAACGGTATTTCTACCATTACCGACCATGATTTTCCATAATTGTTACCGTGACCGGAAATATGAATGGGATAGAAAACCCTCAAAATATCTTTTCCACTCTTTAGCGAAACTGTTTCATAGCTAAATTCTTCACCTTGCATGATGGCATTTTTAACTTCCAGGGAACTGTCGCCGGTAAAACTGAATAAACTTTTCTTCATTACCGATTCATCGGGATGGGCTGCAATATTGAGGTCGTTCGAAATAACCGCTGCAAACCCTGTTTCAAAAATTTTAGTATTACCGGTAATGTTTCTAAGCTGGTTAAGTAAAATATCAAGTCCAACTACGCCTACAACTTCACCTTTATCCATGACAGGAAGCGCAACCGAAGTTTCGAAAACTATATCGTTTTTCCCATTAGTGTATGAATAATCGTAGGGGTTGAGCACCGATAGAGTTTTTGTATTTTTAGGAATAGTATAATAATCTTCCTTATAATTCTCAAATGTTCCTGGCTCAACAACAATATTGCTGCCCGATTTATAATAAGTAAAATTAACTCTTCCTTCTTCAGATGGAAGTTCCGGATTATCCACATACAAAGCATCTTTCCCGTCGAAAGCATTAGGTTCCCACATTGTCCAGACAGCAAGGTATTCCGGATTTTCCTGCAGATTTTTAATAATTATCTCTTTTAAGGCAGCTCTGTCAGGGTTCTTTTGCTTCCTGAGAGCCAGCATGGTATTGGATAACGTTCTGCAGGTTTCGGCTGATTTTTGTATATAAGCTTCTACCTCCTGCGAAACTTCCTTTGATACCGATACTGCAAGCTCCTTGGCGTTGGCTTTGGAAAAAGCTGAGGTGCGTGAGCTGATAGCCCACATGGTTAGAAGATTAATTATAAGAACAGCTCCTAAAAAACTTAGGAAAAGTTTTGCCGATAGTTTCATACGCATCTTTATCATGACTCCAGGGTTTGAATTTACTGGGTCATTATAAGCATGTTTCAGGCCAAAATGATTATAATCCTGTTTTACAGAAATTTAACAACATATTCTGAGTCTGATTTTCATTAAAAACCTACGGTATTTCGTAGAGTTACGGAATTAAGTAGCTTCGAATGGCAACCCTTTGTTGCTATGGAGTGTCGTATCCTGTTTAATAATCTGAATTATTCAATGGAGATTTAATATCAAGCCTTTTGATTGCTAGTAATTTTTCTTAAAAACAGAATGTTTATCTATTTGTGTATAATACTCCTGATATTCCGTAAGCAATAATGATTCCTTACTGCCGAGACAGATAAAACCTCCGGGTAACAGACTTTCCAGAAAAAGCTGGTGAACATGATTCTGAAGCTGCTGGTTAAAATATATGAGGACATTCCGGCAGATGATCATGTTCATTTCGCCAAACACGCCATCGGTTACAAGGTTATGATCGGAGAAAATAACATTTTTTTTCAGGTCTTTTTCAAAGATAGCCGAACCGTAGCTTACAGTGAAGTAATCGCAAAAGGATGCTTTTCCTTGCGCCTTGTAATAGTTCTCAGTGTAAAGTTTCATTTTATCCAGCGGGTATATTCCTTCCGAGGCTTTTCCGAGAGCTATCTGGTTAAAATCGGTGGCATACAAGGTACTCCGTTCCAGCAATCCTTCCTCCTTCAAAATTATGGCCATGGAATATACTTCCTCGCCCGTTGCACATCCGGCATGCCATATTTTAATGAAAGGATAAGTTTTCAGTACCGGAATTATTTCGTGCCGTATAACTTTATAAAAATCGGGGTCGCGAAACATTTCGGTAACATTCACTGAAAGATCAGTGAGTATCTGATGAAAAAAATCGTTGTTACTGAGGACAAGATGTATCATTTCGGAAACCGAATTCAGGCCCAGCCTGGCTTTTCGGCTTATTAACCTCCTCTTCAGATGAGCTTTTGAATAGCTTCTGAAATCGTAGCCATATTTAAGGTAAATGGCTTCGAGCAGGAGCTGGAGTTCAATTTCCTCATTAGAGTTGAATTCGGTATCGGAAACCATATTTACAATACGTTGTGCAATACTTGATACAGGTCTTTCACTATTATTGGCTTCGATATATATCCGTTAAACCCCATTTCCCGAAATTTCTCACAGTCTTCAGTCATTGCAAAGGCTGTTTGTGCAATAATTGGTAAACTCTGGTTTATTTTTCTGAATTCGGCAAAAGCTTCTATTCCCGACATACCCGGCAGTTTTATATCCATAAGCACCGCATCGATTTGTTTTTGGCTCGACATGGTTTCAAGTGCCTCCTTTCCATCTTTGGCCCAGGTTATATTAAGGCCTGTGGGCGTAAGCATCGATTTCAGAAGAACAAATGTCGGATATTCGTCTTCTACAATCATTACATGCTTCGATGACCAGTTTGGATTCACAGGTACACTGTCCAAAAGCTTTTCATCTGATGGGCCTTTATCATCAGCAGTAGCAAAAGGCATTGTTATCGTAAATGTGGAACCCTGGTTAATTTCGGAAGTGACCGAAATATTTCCACCAAGCATTTGTACCAGTTTTTTAACTATAGAAAGCCCAAGCCCGGTTCCCGATGCATTAATATTACTATGACTTTCAACCTTTTGAAAGCGATCGAAAATTAATTCAAGCTTATCTTCCGGAATACCAACGCCTGTATCCTTCACAAAAATTTCAACCTGATTGTTCTTTAAAGTGTATCCAAATTCAATTGAGCCTTTGAGCGTAAACTTGGCTGCATTGCTTAAAAGATTAAGTACTATTTGCCGCAAACGGCTCTCATCGGAGTTAAAAAGTCTTGTTTTATCCGGTGTATGAAGTGAGAACTCAATATGCCCCTTGTTCATCCGCAGGAGTTTAGCCTTGAATGTAACACGAATTTCATTCAGGAGCAGATTCAGGTCAACCGGCTCAATATTTGTTTTCAACTGTCCGGCTTCAATTTTAGCGATATCCAGTATGTCGTTAATGATGGTAATAAGGCTCTCGCTGCTTTTAGAAATAAATTCCGAATACTGCCTTTTTTCATCCTCCGATACATTTTTTTCGGTAAGCAAACCTGCAAAACCTACAATGGTGGTGAGCGGTGTTCTTATCTCGTGGCTCATATTGGCCAAAAAAGCAGTTTTAAGCCGGTCGGACTCTTCCGCCCTTTTTTTTGCCTGGATCAAAAGCTTTTCCGTATCGCGCAGAAATGATTCAGTGACTTTCCGGTGCTCAATTTCCAGCTCCAGTCTTTTCTTCTGTTCATACAAATCGAGAAACACCTTCACTTTTCCCTGAAGAATTTTTGTATTGAATGGTTTTATAATGAAATCAACAGCTCCGGTTTCGATGCCCTGAATCAGAAAATGATCTTCCGAATAAATAGCCGATAAAAAGATAACTGGCAAAAACTTTGTTTTCTCTACCTGGCGCATGAGTTTTACTGTTTCAAATCCATCCATTTCGGGCATTTGGACATCAATAAGTGCCAGGGCAAAGTCGTAATCTATTGTTTTTGCCAGAGCTTCATTACCCGAAGTTGCCTTAACAATCTGAACATTAAAATCTTTAAGCACAATTTCGAGAGCAAGGAGGTTCTCCGATTTATCGTCGACAATCAGAATTTTCTTTTCTATTTTCATAATCATTTATATAGCCATATTCGCATCATGTTGTAAAGTTTCTGAATATCCACAGGTTTGGTGAGATAATCGTTAGCCCCGGCAGCAATAGATTTCTCACGATCTTCTTTCATAGCCTTGGCAGTAAGGGCTATCACCGGTAGTTTTTCCCACTTTTTATTTTTCCTGATCAGCTTCATGGCTTCGTATCCATCCATCACAGGCATCATAATGTCCATCAGAACCAGATCAATTTCCGGATTTGACTGCAACGTTTCAAGTGCCTTTTTCCCGTTTCCAGCCATAAAAACCTTCATCTGGATTGATTCCAGAACTCTGGTGAGAGCAAAAACATTCCGCATATCATCGTCAACAATAAGTACCTTGCGGTCCCTGAACATCTGATCCTTATCGTAGATATTAATCAGCATTTTTTTCTGTCGCTCAGGCAGATGATCAACCATACGATGCAGGAAAAGCGCCGTTTCGTCCAGCAATCTTTCTTCTGACTTAACGCCTTTTACAATAATATTTTGGGTATATTGCTGCAATAGTTCGTTTTCTTCCTGTGTTAATTCCTTACCTGTATAAACAACAACAGGTGGAATTTTGATCTGATTATTTTTGAGATTATTTAACAAATCAAATCCACTCATGTCGGGTAATCCAAGATCGAGCACCATACAATCGTATTTTGTTTCAGATATCAGTTTTATGGCCTCAGCTCCCCGGTTACACTCAGTTATTTTGATATCTTTACTTTCCAGTAATAATCTGATTGTTTTTCTCAGATTTTCGTCGTCTTCAATCAGCAGGAGATCTTTAATATCTTTAGCTATAAAAGACTGCATGTAATCAATTGTTTCTTCAAGTTTTTCCCTGGTCACAGGCTTGGATAAATAGCCCATGGCTCCTTTGTTGAAAGCTTCAATTGTTTCTTCGTGTATTGTAATAATGTGAACAGGAATATGCCGTGTCTCTGTATCAGTTTTTAAAAGGTCCAATACATCCCATCCGTTTATTCCCGGCAGGTTTATGTCGAGCAGAATACCTTTGGGCTGAAACTTTTTCGCTAATTCAATTCCTTCTTCTCCGGTTGATGTTACCAGATATTTAAATCCTTTTTCTTTACAGATGTTTGCAAGCATATTTGCAAAGGGGGCATCGTCTTCAATGATAAGTATGGAAGAGTCGTTTTTAGTCATTAACGGGCGATCATCTGCTATAGACTGTGGAACTATTTTTGTTTTTACTCCGGGTTCTTCGGCAATTCCCGATTGCAGGAACAAATTAAACGAGGCCTTATTCGGAAGTGCTTTGCTTTTTATGTTTTCGGGCAAATAAATGGTGAACTCCGATCCTTTTCCCGGCTGACTGCGAAGCCTGATTTCACCTCCCAGCAGTTTGGTAAGTTCGCGGGTTATGGAAAGTCCTAAGCCAGTGCCACCATACTTGCGCGATATGCTTCCGTCGAGTTGCTGAAAAGCTTCGAAAATTTCGTGTTGTTTTTCGTTTGCTATTCCAATTCCCGTATCTTTTACCGAAAAACCTATCGTTTCGGATGCTTTCAGGTTACTTCTGGAAAAGTCGGTATCTTCAGATGGCTTAAAAATGGAAATAGTGATACTGCCTTTCTCGGTAAATTTAACGGCATTCGACATTAAATTTCTTAATATCTGGTTGAGGCGTTGCTGGTCAGTCACTATTTTCTCGGGAACATCGGGACTGATACTGATTTCGAAAGCCAGTTTTTTCTCTTCGATCATCCTCGAAAAATAATTCCGCAACGAACCGGTTATATCGCTAATTGAGGTAAGTTCTGCCGCAACTGACATTTTTCCGGATTCAATTTTTGACAAATCAAGAATATCGTTTATCAGGTTAAGAAGATCGACCCCACTGTTATAAATTATCCTTGCTGATTCGGTTTGTTCCGGACTAAGGTTTTTCTCCTTATTCTCCATGAGTGTTTGTGACAAAATGAGCAGACTATTGAGAGGTGTCCTCAATTCGTGGCTCATGTTAGCCAGAAACTCCGACTTGTATTTATTGGTAATTTCGAGTTCTTTGGCCTTTTTCTCGACTTCCATCCAGGCTTTTTCAAGAGCTGTATTCTGATTTTCCATCTGGCTCTTCTGTTTTTCCAGATACTTGGTTTTATCCTCCAGTTCTTCGTTTATAAGTTTCAACTCTTCCTGTTGCGACTGCAGGTATTCTTCCGAGCGCCGCAATGCCTGTGTCTGTGTTTCGAGCTCTTCGTTGGCTTGTTTCAGTTCTTCCTGTTGCACCTGGAGTTCCTGGGCCTGTTTGCTGGTAATATCCAGCAAAAGAGCCATTTGCGTACGGTTATTGGCCGATTCCACTGCAATGGCTATGTTTTCGAGTACAAGCTTTAAAAAATCTCCGGTGAGCGGATCGAAACCGTCAAGGGATCCAATTTCGATTACTCCGGCAGTTTTTCCTGAATAAACAAAGGGAGCAATAATTAAATTCTTCGGAAGGGTATTTCCAAGTGCAGAATTTATTTTGATATAATTATCGGGCAAATTACTGCAGTGCAGAATTTCTTTATCCATAGCTGCCTGTCCAACCAAACCTTCACCAGGTTTATACCAGGTTTTTACTCCTTTTCCCGATTCAAATGCATAACTACCTGTTAGCTGAAAAACCCTGCTTTCCTCCTTATATAGATAGATAGCCCCCAGCAAAGCACCTGAAAATTTTGAAAGATAGTTTATCACATTCTTTGATAGCTGTTCCAGGGACAAATCGCCGCGCATTAATTCGTTGAGTTCGTTCTGCGCGGTTTTTAACCTGCTTTGACGCCCGTTTTCATCAGTAGCTGTCCGTAAGGCTGTTGTCATCCGGTTTAAGGCGTGCGCAAGCTCATCAGCCTTCGACTTGGGGACAACCTCACCCGAATAATCGCCATTTGCTATCTGATGCGCTTTGTTAACCACCTCCTTCAAACTCGAAAGCATCTGATTAATTACAATGGCCAACGAATTTGTTTTTGTCATCACGGAGAATTCGGTTTCATAATCACCAGATGCAATGCGCTGCGCCTGACGAACCACCATACTAAAATTCTCGGATATAAGGTTGATGGATTGGGCCAGCATATCTTTGGGCCCGGCCGGTGGTACCTGAATGTTAAAATCTCCCTGGGCAATCAATTCGGCTACTCTCGATTTTTCAAGCAGGTTCTCCTGCATTTTATTATATGAAGCGGCTAACTGCCCTGTTTCGTCGTCTGATTCGGGTAATAATTCATTTTTGAGATTACCTTCGGCTATTGCCTCAATACTTTTAACTACTCTCCGCAACCGGGGCACAATGCTGCGGGTAATCAAATATGCCAGCAAAACACTTGTTCCCATTGAAAGAATCAGAAGAACAGCCATCAGGAGGGTGATATCCTTTTGAGTTTCTTCGGTACTTAAATAAAGTTGTTCAGCTTTGGCAGAAACAGAGTCGAGTATCTTCTGCATTTCAGTAAACAGTTTATCGACATATTGCCGGTTTGTGTCCGACATGTTAGACATGGCCGCTTCGGAGTTTCCCTTCCGTATCATGTCTAGCACGTTCTTCCGCAAAGGTCGCCAGTCTTCAAACAATCGCATAGAGAGATTAACCTCGCTACTTATTTCGGGAAGAAGTTTATTTATTTCTGCATATTTTTCAAAAATATCCTTTTCCTCCAGGTTAATTAAACTATCGTATTCGTTCAGGTAGCGGGTGTCGTTTAGTAAGGTTATATCAAGCATGTACCTCCGTATATTCACGGCTTTAACCTTTACATCGCGCAAGGAGTTGCTAACGTAAAATGATTCCTTATAAAGCATTCGGGTTTGTTTCCATATTTTATTTATTTCGAATATTGCCACAAAGCTGGTAATAAAAGATATAATGAGAATAATGGAATAACCCAGGATTAATTTCCATCCAATTTTAAGATCTCTCATAAAAACAGAAAGTTAAAGTGCAGTTCTGATCAGATTATTAAGTTTGTTGAACTGAAAAGGCTTTTCGATGTATTTATCTGCTCCCGACAAATAGGATAACTCTTTGTTTTCAAGCGTATCGTTGGCCGTAATGGCAATAATATAGGAGAGCGGGAACATTCTCCGGAGCTCCGGAAGAAATTCAAAACCGAATCCATCGGGTAGCCGGTGGTCTATAAATATAATTGTTGGATAAATGCCTTCAAGAACCTCTCTCGCAGAGGAAATTGTTTCAGAATTATATACCTTCAGTCCCTTCTCCTTCAATATTATGGAAAGCAAAGAGGATATATCCTGATCGTCCTCCAGAATAAACGCAGTTTTTTGCTGGTCTTTTCCCATCTGTTAAAGGTTAAAAAACGAATGTAAGTAAAATGAGATTAAAATTACATTAAGATCAAACAGTAATTTTCTGAAAATGTTTAGAATTATTATTTCAATTTGCTCAATGCGTAATTTAAACACCTTAGTAACTCCGCCCGGAAGCCAGCAAAGTTAAGTAATTAACAAACCATTATACCGGCCTTTCAATCCCTAGCTTTTTCATCCGCGACTCAAGGGTTGTAGGATTTATTTTTAATATTTCTGAAGCTCCCCTATTTCCCCTGATGCGCCACTTTGTTAATTTAAGAACTCGCAGAATATGAGCTCTTTCATTGTCGTCCAGGGAAACGAGATCAGGATTTGCGGTGGTTTCGGGTTGAGGGCGGAACCAGCTTCCTACGTCCAGTTTATTGCCCGGACTCAATACATGTGCCCGCTCCACAACATTTTCGAGCTCGCGGATATTGCCCGGCCAATGATAGTCCATCAGTTTTTCTAGTGTCGGTTTTGAAATGG
>JAJYAG010000177.1 GCA_021779665.1 Bacteroidota bacterium
TTTGAGCTCTTAAAAATAAATAAAAAAATAAAATAAATTTTTTCCCCATTTTCAGGATTCATTAATTACAAAGGAACTAAAGTGTAGCTTTTACCTTTTTCTGTTGAGAAATCGATAACATATTCTGTGGATAGAGGAACATTTTCCAAAGGCTCTTTATTGTTTATAACCACCATGGGTTCCGGGTTAATTTGATAGAATGGATTGGGATTTTCGCCCGATACACTCTGTGGGGTTGTTTCGAGGACTTTAACGGGATTTTTTGTCCTAACTCTGCAATTTCCGCCCAGGCCTGAGTATATAACAGCTCTGGAAAGCTTTCCACTATCCCATTTAATGTCGACCTTAAACCCACCGCGTGCCACAATTCCTATTATTTCACCATTTGGCCAGGCCGAGGGAAGTGCAGGCAGCAGGTTAACCAAGCCATCATGGCTTTGAAGGAGCATCTCTGTTATTCCGGCAGTTCCTCCGAAATTCCCATCGATTTGAAAAGGAGGATGGGCATCAAAAAGGTTTGGATACGTGCCTCCGCCTTTTGCTGAGTCGCTTTTAGGTCCAATATAAGTGAGTCCGTCTTTTAAAATCTTATAAGCATGATCTCCATCTTCCAGCCGGGCCCACCAGTTTATCTTCCAGGCCATCGACCATCCGGTGCTCACATCTCCACGCTGGATCAAGGATTTTTTTGCTGCAGCAGCAAGGTAGGGCGTACGGCGGGGACTAATCTGGGCTCCCGGGTAAAGGCCAAACAGGTGCGACAAATGCCTGTGCTTATCTGCCGGATCGTCCCAATCGAGAAACCACTCCTGTAATTGACCATATTGTCCAATGTGATAAGGGTAGAGTTTTTTCAGGGCTTCATTAAGCTTGTTTCTGAACTCGGGCTCTTTGTGTAAAATGTCGAGTGTGCGGATGCTATTGGTAAATAAATCACGGGTAATGGCCAGATCCATGGTAGTGGCTTTGCTTACCTCGTAGGTTTTACCGTTAATTTTAAATACGTTCTCGGGTGAAGTGGCAGGATTAGTAACAAGATAACCTGAAGAGTCCTGTGTAAGCCATTCCATAAGGAACTGTGCAGCCCCTTTCATAAGTGGCCATGCTTTGTCGCGAAGGAAAACCTCGTCTCCGGTGTATTCATAATGGCGATATAAATCCTGGCATAACCAGGCCCCGGCCATTACCCAGCACGACCAACGGGGAGCTCCTTTTGTGTCCCAGTTTTCACCTCCGGGAGGACTTGTTTTTGCCCAAATATCTGAGTTGTGATGAGCGCACCAGCCGTTAAGCCCATAATTGATTTTTGCTGTTTTAGCTCCATTAACGGCCATCGCATCTAAAAAAGCAAGCAGCGGGGCGTGGCATTCTGATAAATTTGTATTTTCGGCCA
This sequence comes from Bacteroidota bacterium, assembly GCA_021779665.1. Lineage (GTDB taxonomy): Bacteria > Bacteroidota > Bacteroidia > Bacteroidales > JAAUTT01 > JAAUTT01. The sequence goes on from JAJYAG010000177.1 coordinate 1,394, forward strand.
GCCAGTAATTCATTTCTGTATTTATATTGGTGGTATAGTTGCTTCCCCAGGGTGGTTGTACATGATCATTCCAGATTCCCTGCAGATTTGCAGGAAGGGACTGGTCGCGTGAACTTGAAATTAAAAGATATCTCCCAAACTGATAATATAAAGCCACTAACTGGTTGTCATTACCTCCATGGTTTAAACGTATCATCCGTTCATCTGTTGGTAATTTCAATGCATCGGGATTGTAACCCAGATTAAAGCTGACCCGTCCGAATAACTTACTGTAATCGGCAATGTGAGCTTCTTTTAATTGCTCAAAAGATTTGGCAGAAGCATTGGCGATGATGTTTGCAGCTTCGATTGATGGTTCTTTTCCTTCCAGGCCCGGAGATTTGTCAAATCCATTGTAACTGGTAGTCCCGGCAAGGTAGATCACTACTTTGCTGGCTTTCTCTATCACCAGTCTGGTCCCCGTTATTTTTACCTTTCCGTCAAATGCTTTTATTTTCAGGTGTACTTCGAAGTTAGTACCCTCACCACTTTCAGGATCATAAACAATCTGCTCATTTTCATAGTTCCGGTTTGCAACATACTTAGGTGCTTTACCCCGAAGAACAATATAATCTTTTGCTTTCCCAATTATCCGGTAGTGCAGTTTGCTGGTTAACCAGGTTTCGAGCGATATCGTTTGCTTCTTATCAGCCATAATCCGGATTGCCATAGTCTTATCAGGATAACTTATAAAAGTTTCCCTTGAAAACCCTACTCCGTTGCATTTGTACCGAACAGTACTGATGGCATTTTGTATATCGAGCTCCCGATGATAATCTGAAACCGTTGAATCAGTAAATAGCATTTTTATGGCCAGATCAGCCATTGGAAGATACCGTGCAGAATAAGGCCCGTGTATTTTTTTCCAGGCTTCAGCAGCTTTAGCATAATCGGCAGCATTCACAGCTTTGCGCGTTTCCTCAAGAATTTTCGGGCCGGCAGGGTTATTCCCGTCTTTGGGGGCTCCCGACCATAAGGTGAGATCATTCAATTGATACCGTTCAGTAGCAATGCCACCGAAAACCATGGCCCCGGTTTTCCCATTCCCAAGAGGCAAAGCTTCTTCCCAAATAGTTGCAGGCTTATCGTACCATAATTTCAGCTCCTGCCCTGTTGTTAAACCGGCCTGGGCACGACAATACGTTGGTTCTATCAGCGCTAAAATTATTGGAATAAAGAATATCTGTTTTACTTTCATACTCATAAGTGCTTAGGCTTCATATTAATTTACAGATATATCGAGGAAAACTGTTTTCAATCCTTCAGACTTAACCCCTGCAATATTTTTCCCATTGTTTGTTTTGACTTTTATGATTGCGCGTCCGTTACAGACCTGAAGCTTCCGTGAGCCGGAGGATGTACCTAAATTATCCAAAAGTTTTCCGTCTCCAACCAGCGAAAACTCGACCATTTTCCGGGAATCGAGACATAATACCCCTTTTGGATCCAATAGTTTAACCTGAATTGTGGCTGTATCGCCTTTTGTGTCAATTTTGTCCAGTACCATTTGAGTTGGGGTACCCCACTTTTCCGTTTGATAGTCAAATGTGATTTCATCTGTAACCACTTCTTTGCCCTGGTGAGCAATAACTTTCACAGTATTTGGCCCTTTGCTGAACTGGACGGTCCAGCGTAATCCTGCTGCCGGGAAATCCTGGCTATTTCTTTTTTTGGTCCCGCAACTTTTGCCATTCAGAAACAATTCGGCTTCACTACAATTGGAATAAACCTTAATCATTTTCTGTTCTCCCGCATCACCCCACCGTACAGGCCAGGTATGACCATAGATATGGGCCATAGGTTTTTGTGTCCAGTACGATTGGAAAACATAAAACGCTTCTTTTTTGGTAAAGTCGCGTTCAACCACCCCTTTCTGATTTACGTATGGAACCGGGTTTTCAGGCCGTATTGCTGTTGAAAAATCTTTAAAAGGCCAATAGGCCGCTCCAGTTAACCAGGGCATTGTTTCCTGTTCTTTTAAGTGCCAGTCTATAAGATTGCAAATGTATGTCTCGCTCCAGTCGCCGTCTTTGGAAACCCTTGCCTGCCCTCCATACAGGGATGCATCCCCGGCACGTTCGTCGGTACCTTTGCCTGATGATATATTATTGATAATCCTGTCGGGGTCTTCGGAATGCCTGCGGGCATGACTGTCGCCACCCCATTCTGCATGCAGGAAATGGTTCACCGACTTCATTTCTTTTTCCGATTCGCTTTTATATTCAGTGTATTTGCCGCGATACCACCCGGCCCATATTGATGGCGAGTAAACATCCACAATATCTTTACAAAAAGCACATCGTCGGATGGCTGTTTTTCTGGTTGTATCCAGTTTATGTGCGAGGCTGTTAAGTTCACTCATGAACTGCCGTATTTTATCTTTATCGAAATCAGTGAAATCGCCTGGCCAATCGTTTTCATTCCCCAGGCCCCAAATAATGACTGAAGGGTGATTTCTGTGCTGTGCTATCATATTTGTTAGCATTCGCCGGGCCTGACCTTTATAGGTATCACCCCCTAAGCCGCCACGGCACCAGGGAATTTCTTCCCACACCAAAATACCCAAACTATCGCAGAGGTCAAGAACTATCCGGGACTGCTGATAATGTCCCAGGCGGATAAAATTGACCCCCATTTCTTTCATCATTAGCATTTCGGTACGAATCATGTCTTCGGTCATTGCCTGTCCAACACCGGCATGGTCCTCGTGCCGGTGCGTGCCCTTAAGCAGGAGCCGTTCGCCATTAAGGAAAAATGGGCCCTTTTCCTGAAATTCGAAGTACCGGAACCCGAATTTTTCGCTATGCTTTTGGATACCTGCATCGGAGGTTACAACCATTTCGCAGGTGTACAAAGCGGGAGCCGCGGGCGACCAAAATACGGGCTTTTTCAGTTCTACCTGCCATACATCCTTTTGTTCGCCTGATGCAGTAATTTGTTTTGAAGTACTTGCGACCAGCTTATTTGCAGGGTCATAAACCTTAAAATCGATTTTTCCTGATTTAACTGTTGAGTTTGATTGTGTAGTTAAGGAAATACTTAGGGTACCCTTTTCCCCTTGCCCGGAAACAGTGGTGTTTGTATATAAATTGGTAACTGTCAGTGAAGGGAAATATTCCAGGTTCAGATACCTGTAAAGGCCACCGTAAAGATTAAAATCCGATAAGTCGGAAGGAATCATTTCCAGATCCCGGGAGTTATCGCAACGTATTGATATTGGCACTTTCCCGTGGAATTGATTTTTGCAGACATCTGTTTTCCTGAACTCAGCAACAGCAGTGGTTATATCAACGGTAAATTCGTCGTACCCTCCCACATGAGTGCCAACTAAAGTGGTATATACATACACCGAAGTTTTTTGGCCCGCACCTTCAAAATGCAAAACGGTACGACCATCCTGGTATGGATTATTAATTTCAAGGTTATTCCTGTACCAGCCGGGACCCTGATAATAATTTACATCCGGGTCCACCGCATCAAAAGCATTAAAACAATGCGGAAGGGTAACTTTTTCCCAGATTGGAAGACTTTCAGGATCTCCTGTTTTGGCAGGCCTCACAGCTTCCCATGCCCCTCCAAGGTCTTCTTTCAGAAATTCCCAACCATCGTTAAGCCGCAATTTATTTTGAGCAACCAATGGTATGTTGTAAAAAATGAGCCCAACCCACAAAATCGTCTTAAGTATTCTCACTGTCAAAAAAATTAAAAAATTGTTATTACTGTGTTTTTAAAGGTGATCCTTATCCGAATGGTCAATTTTCTTTGTATCAATCCCGAACGAATGGAAAAGGAAAAGGTTATCCGTGTTTTTCAATCTGAGGTATGGTGTATTTGCCTCTTTCTGAGCTTTCACGAATCGTAATGTTGCCCCTTTTACATCATCGAGTATGAATGGAGTACGTGCTTCTTTATTTATATAGCTTACTTCAATATTATTTAACTCAATATCTTCAACATGGCGTATAAAAAAGCCATATTCAGGCATTGTGCCAAACCGGTAAGGCTCCGGGTAATCCTTTTCAAATTCAGGCACTTCTCTGTTATCAAGTTCTTTATTCCCACCACCTTTGTAATAGATGCGGATATTATCGAATTTAATATCCCGAATTGGGTGCCCCGGAATGCCGCTGACAATGCAACCATGCGCAGAATCAGCATTATGCACCATAATATTTGAGATTATTACACGGCGCAATTCTCCCACGGGAGTATTTTCAGGGCCTCGCATGCGAGCCCCAAGCCGGATGAAAATTGGAGCATTAACAATATCGCGCATGGTTATATTTGTGATTGTAACATCCTCAAGTAAAGCACCATCGACTGTTTCGAGCGCCAGTCCCCGGCAATAATCGAATACACAATTGGAAATGGTAACATTTTTAAAGCCGCCGTTTGATTCTGTTCCCATTTTAATTCTTCCGGTAGGCCCATTATGATATGCTTTCACCTCATTTCGCTTATAGGTGCCATCGAGAAAAGTACCTTCATCATATCCGGATACCTGACAGTTGGTAATTGTAACATTTTCAGTGGCTCTGGGAATCCCTAACCCATAACTGCTTTTTAGGCATATCCCATCATCGAAGGGCGAGTTAATGCTGCAGTTAGATATACGAACATTTACACAGCAGTCAATATCCATACCATCGCGGTTTGTATCCATCTTCACATTGTCGATAGTAAGATTATCTACCCCTGTTGCCAGTATTCCAAACCATCCCCCGTGTAAAATAGAAACATCGCGGATTATTACATTATGGCACCACCGCAGGCTAATTGACTTATTTCCTCCATTCTTAGCTGATTTTGTACTTCGCGTCAATCCTTTGCCCCATATGAGGCCTGGCCCGAGAATGGAAATGTTTTCTATATGTTCTACCCCGATTAAACTATTATGCCAATGACTATGGCCATAATCCTGGTATTTAAGGGAATCGCCCCACAGATTAGGTTCGGGTGCATCATATCCCTCTTTATCCGTTGGTTCAGCGGCTATGATAGTTGCACCCTGATCGATGTATAATGAGATATTGCTTTTTAAACGGATAGAGTAGGAAAGATAATTGCCAGCCGGAAAATAAATGGTCCCTCCGCCATTTGCTATCGCTGCATCAATAGCTTTGTTAATGGAATATGAATCGATAGCTTTACCATCGCCCTTTGCCCCAAACTCTTTTACACTAAAGAAAGTATTTCTGGCTAAGGGATTAGAGTTTGTTGTGGCAGCTCCTGCATTGAATACACTCAGGAGTAAAATAAATAAATAGTTAATGTTTAGAAATTTAGGCATATGGGCAGTTTTATTTGTTTATTATTGTGTTTTATAGTGTACTTAAATTATGCAATTTTTACGATGTAAATTTTTGCAAATCCAGAAAAATTCATGCATCAGCTAATTTTGTGATAAAAACTTCAATTTGTAAACCTGATTATCTGTTGTTAAATTTAAAATATAAATACCATAGGGTAATTGTCCGGTTTGTAAAGAAGGGTTGCTTTCAGAATGCCCCGTCTCAAAAACTACACATCCTTTGCTATCAAAAACGCCAATTTTTTTAACCTTTCGGGTTAAAGTGCCACTCATATTGATTTTTAACAAACCCGAATCATAAACCACTGATATCTTATTGATTGAATTATTTACCGGTAAAGCAGTTAGTATGGAAACTTTTTCCTCCGAGGCTATCCTTAAGGCATTTTCCTTCAAATTATCCCAAATTTGGCCATTGCGTTGAGTTTCCGTGGTTACATTAAATACAGCCTGGTTTCCCAATCGTTCTTCCAATTGCTTCATATATAAACTCCTGGGTACAATATTGGTTCCCCAACTCTCCCAATAACCGGTTCCGTTTTTTCGTATTCCTATACATCCTAACCCAAAATTACGGGCAGATGGCGGACTTTCTATTTTAATATCATCTTTGTAAGAAGTACAATTCCAAAAGATTGTCTGAGCTCCGGCCCAGCCATGACCACTTCCCATGGCCATACGGTTTTGTACATGAATCTGTCCACCACGGATATTGTCGAACAGCAATCCTGTTGCCCACCGATGGTGAGGCCCAATATCAGAAAATGTATTTTCAGCATCGCAATCGATAAAAACATTGGGCCCCGGAACGCGCGAACCTGTAACGTAATCGTGTCTTCCTCCCCATGTTACGCAGCGGCTAAAAAGATTACAAGTGCTGTTGGATTCCAGATTGAACGAATATTTTCTTCCTCCGGTAGTAAGCGCTTTAGGGTCCACCATTGCGCAATCCTCCACGGTATTGAATACTGACATATTTGAAATATTCACACAGCTATAACCAAAATATTTTGCAATAACATTTTTTACCCAGCAATTTTCAGCTCTTTCCAAGAGAATTCCATTCCAGCCGTGCTCCTCGTCCGTTTCTCCTGTATAATTCGATTCAATTCGCATGTTTTCAATGCCGCAATTGGTGACACGTCCGGTGATGTTGCTTTTAAAGATTTCTGCCCCGCCATATATTTGCTGGAACGGGTCTACAATAGGAATGTCAATGAATATAGTAGACCCTTCAGTCTTAATTACTTTTCTTTCGAAAGTTATTTTATAATCCTTTGCAACCCATCCATACTGGGCCATGTCAAGAAGTGCGATCCATGCATCATTCGGTGTTTTCTGAATGACTACTTTATCGCCTTCGCCAAAAGAATGATCTGGGGCTACGCTGAAGGAGGTAGATCCGGTACCAACATATGAAGATGTTATTTTTACCCTGCTCCCGGATACTTCCCCATAACCAATGCCCGTTCCCATAATATGTAAAGGAGTACATTGCATTTTTCGGGTGGCAATCAATACTGTACCATTGGTTCCATTTCCTTCTCCCCTTAAAATAACACCATTCGTTCTGATCACTATTGAATCACTAATCAAATAAATGCCTTTTTTCAATAAAATTGCACCTCTGAAACCCTTTGCGTCGGGATTGTAGGCAGAGATCTCATCAATAGCATCCTGAATCAGCTTAGAACAATCGCCTGCTATAGGCTCAATAGTTTTAACTACCGGAACATTTGGTAAGGCAACCCCACCACCCTTGTAACCGGCAAATGAAAAGTCTGGAATGTGGTTTATGGCATTTGTTTCCCCTTCATTAGAATAAGCAGTGTATTTTAAAGCGTTATTATTCAGGCTAACAAGTGGTGTTTGTCCGCTTATATTGCTGTAAGAAATTGTTATTAATGCCGTTATAATGTGGTTTAATAAAGTAATTGACCTATTCATAGATTGTTTCTTCAATAATGAGCCTTATTTTTTAGTTGAAATCTGTATTACACCATTGGCTCCTCTTACCCCATAAATACTTCCATCTTTAAGTACGTCTACTTTAGTAACATCGTTGATATTGATAAACGAGGGATTGTCAATAATTGAACCATCGAGGGTATACAGAGGGTCATTGTTACCTTCGAGTGTGGTACCACCCCGGATTACCAATGTGGGGGAACCGTCTTCTTTGTAAGCAAGATTTACGCCGGGGATTTTACCTGCTATTGCCAGAATAATATTTCGTTCACCTGTTTCGCGGAGTTGGTCCCCGGTGATAGATAATGTTGTTGAAATTGAATTTGACCGTTTTTCCGTACCATAGCCGATATTCAATATTTCATTTTTTGATTCGGTAACTGTAAATGAAGTTTCGTGGGTCATAATTTTTAAGAAACTCATCCCATTAACAGGTATTTGTATTAACTTTTTAGATGGCAGTAGTAGGTTTAACGAATCGGGTAATGCTTCTCCGATGATAATAAAAATACCTTTTTTATCCGAACGAACAATTTCTTTACTTCCTTTATAAGATACAGGTACGTTTCGGATAGCTTTACCGTTTTTTCCCAAAATCAATCCAACCAGGGTGTCTTTTTTTGAAGGTTCCTGTGCAGAAGAGAAATAAGAAACCAGAAGTAAGAATCCTGTTAATACGGCAACTTTATAAATAGTATGCTTGCATTCTATGCAAACACCCGAGAATGGAGCATATACCATTTTGCTGATTATTTGACATTTTTTTGATTTTAAGAAAACGATCTTACCGAAGTCTAAAAGAAAGGGAGAGAAACCTCTCCCTTTGTTAATCTAATTTAATCAAATTCCGGTAAGCAGAGAACCATCAATTTTCGCATAAGCATTATCAAAATATATTTTTGGAGGTTTATTCCCCCCGTTCCCATTTGGGAAGACCAGGCGCCATTCGCCCACATACATATTATCTTTACTGTTATTAGTTATACGCCAGTTTTTAATGGCATCTGTTTCGAGTATTTTAGTTCCGCCAACATAAACGGTCACCAAATAATCTGCCCCAATGTTCAAGGCTACATTTTTATATTCCCCTTTTGCAAAATTTAGCTCAGGAACATTTACACTCACCTGGAACCATGTTTTGGCGCCGGATTTGTTTTGCTCAAATAATAAACATCCGTTATATTTAAGACCTGTAACAGGATCTTTAGGCAACCCTTTTGTCGGGACAACAGGAAACCATTCAAGGCGTACGTTATCAATGTATGATAGGTCTTCCTTATGAGGGTCCCTGTTCATAGTGATTTCGTAATACAATTTATTTGGATATTTTGAACTGCCTACTTTAATAGTGTCTGCAGGGAAATCGGAAATCCACCCTGTTTTGCTCATACAGCCAAATGGCATAACTAAACCGGTATCGGCAAAGTTGTAATATATATATCTGTTTGTAGATGTGGTTGATTTTACAACAGATTCCAGATACCCATTACTGACCCCATTCATTGTTTCAGTTCTTTTTGTAAGTGTTGTACTGCTTTGTCCCTTAAATGAATAGGACGTTTTCTCGAATTTTTCGAAAAAGAAGGATGAAACGAACATATCGTGGTAACGTGTTTCGGATTTATCGCCAATTTTAACAGTACAGTAAACACGGTATGTCCCGTTTTCTTTAGGTGCCTGCCAGGTCATTTCATCCAGACCCTGGGGCTGTGTCAAAGTTCCACCTTCACAACCCCATTGATAATTTACATCAGGTAGATTATCGGACTTCACAGCCATCCATAATTTTACTTTTTGATTGCTGAAGAACTCGTTTCCATCTGAGCTGAGCGAGTCTATTTCAGCGTATTCGTCTTTTTTACACGAAGCTAAGAGAGCAGCTGATAATAGTATCCCAAGTATATATTTCATAATATTCAATTTTTAATGAACTGTTTGCAATTATTTTAATTGAGCTTGAGTAGGCCTGTCCATCCACGATTCGAGAACATGAACATACGATCCGTTGCTTGTTTTCAAATTAGTAGTCCGGGCTTTGATAGTTAATTTGTAATGGCCCTCAAAATTGTTGAAGGTAATATTCGGGTTTCGATCTTTCAGGAGGTACATACTAATTTTTGCTGTGTCTGCCGAGGCATAAGTATCATACCAGGTTGGGATTGCCGGAAGGTTGCTCCATGTCCAGGTCCCTTTAGCAATATGATAAAGCAAAAGCTCCTTTACCTGATCCGCCGGATACATATCCAGAGATTCCGGGACAATTGTTTTTGTAACGTCCAAAGGATCTGGCAAAAGATGTGTCATAAAATAACTATAGTCCGATTCCGTTGTTGAGTTAAATGCTTTATCCGCAAGAAGCAAATAGGTGCTGTTTGGCTGTTTATACATATCTTCCAATCCGGCATATTTAACTCCCTCGGTCATAATTGAGAAAAGATCAGGTCGGGACTGCATGAATTCCCATGCAGTCATTTTCAGTTCGTTACTACGCATTCCAGCATTATAATCATATTCGTAAGGCTGTTGAAGGTCCAGCCCTTCAAATTCACATCCTGACATTAAAATGGCCAGAAAAGCAAGCTTTAATAGGGATTTTATTTGTTTTCTTATAGTATTCATAAGTGTTTTTTTAAATGTAAATTGGACTAACCTTCGGTGTAGGGGGGATTTTGGTCTCCTCTCAAAGCGGGGTTCGATTCGAATTCCCTGTAATAAATTGGACAAAGAATACGGCCCGGGTCTCCAAAGCCGGTTACAGGAACCCCTACGGCTTCCTGGCGTGCTTTTAAAACCGGGTCCATAACTTCTATAACTCTTCCTGTTCGTACTAGGTCGAACCAGCGTTTACCTTCGGCAATGAATTCCAACTGACGTTCCTTCAGGATAATATTTTCCACTGCTTTTTTATCATTCAGGTCGATGGCTTCAGTCAAAGCATCAGAAGTGTATCCTACACGTTTTCGTATGTTGTTGATAATTTTTAAGGCTTCAGCAGGTTGTCCCAATTGATTCAAGGCTTCTGCCTTTAATAACATAACATCAGCATACCGGTAAATAGAAATATCAATATCGGCATTTGAGCTGGATAAGACCAGCCAGTAGCTTGCACTAGCTTTTGGGTCAACTCCGCTGTATTTTGTACATTTTTCGATACCGGATGTGGACCAGTGGGTTGTGCTTAATGGGACTTTATTGCCATTGTTCCAGAGTTTTACAGTATCCAGTACATTCCAGAACCGGCCATCTTTACCTTTTTTTGAGTACAAACGGCCAATGAACTCATCAAAAATTCCCTGTGAAATTTTATAAGGGTTGTTAGTGTTTGACGCCCCTACACGCTGTGCCCATGGGTGAGATCCATCCGCCACATAATCCCAGGCCATATTGAAAATGGTTTCTTTGGATTCGGTGGGTGAAAGGAAGATTTTTTTCCATTCACTTTCATTTGGCACTAAAGCATAATTCGCATTATTTTCAAAGTAGCTGTTGTAAGTATCCAAAGCCAACTGGTACTCGTGAAACCACATATGGACATCAATCTTCAACGCTTTAACAGCACCCTGATTAAAATAGTACTTCCGATCGTTTGAAACTGTATTTGCCAGGTATTGCAGGGCATTGTCAATGTCACTTAAAATTTGGCCCTTTATGGTATCTACTGCCGTTCTTTGAATAAAAGCGCTATTAGTATCCCCATCCCACGGTTTTGTTACAAGTGGAACATTGCCCCACACACGAATGGCGTAGAAATACATCAATGCTCTGATACCGAAAGCCTGTCCAAGAAAATCCCCGTATTCAGCTTTGGTAATATTGGGGATTAAAGGATATTTTTCTATTGCAACATTACACATGTTGATAGTCTTATACAGGTCGGACCAGCTATACTGACTTTGAGACGATTCAATGGCATTCATATAAGCTTTCCCGTCGTCGTAAGAAGTTGTATGATAATTATCTGACCGGATATCTCCCCATTCCAGATGGCCAAGGCTTAAAGTTTTTTGAAACGAATCGTAAATTCCGGCTGTCCACGATCTCATATCTCCTTTATTAGCAAAATAAGTAGATGGTGGGATGTCAGACAAAGGGGCGCGGTCCAGAAAATCTTCGCATCCTGTAAAAATCAAGAGAAAAGCAACTGTAATAATATATGTTAATTTTCGGTTCATATTGTTTTTAAATTAAAAATTAAGATTTAAGCCAAAACCTAATTCACGCTTTCTTGGATAAGCGCTTCCGTCTGTGCCGGGAGTCAGGACACCTCCACCAATTTCAGGATCGAAACCGCTATAGTTTGTCCATGTCAGCAGGTTATTCCCATAAACATATATATCGCAAGCTTTAATAAAAGTCTTATTCAGTAACTTTGAGTTAATCTTATAGGTCAAGCGTGCATTTCTCAAACGTATAAATGTTGCATCTTCAAGAAATTGATCACTTAATTCGGCTCTGTTATTTGTTTTACGGTCACGTGTATTAATAGCATACCAGTCTGTTATTTGTCCCTGATATTTCCAGCCGGTACGGATATAATCGGGAAGCTGCATGTGTGTATTACCACCCCAACTAACGTAATAACGTTGAAGCTTGTTATAAACCAGTCCTCCCCAGCTTGTATAAAAGTTAAAAGACAAGGTGAAATCTTTATAAGAAACTGTATTGGACCAGGATGCATACCAGTCGGGAGTAGCCTTCACAAGAATAGTACGGTCGTTATCATCAATTTTACTATCGTAAACACCATTCTGGTCAGGCATATTTTCCCATATAACATCGCCACCGCCTGCTATTACACCACCCGATGTGATTTTGGCAACTGCTCCTTCATATTTCTCACCTGAAGGTAAGGTGTAATATAACAGGTTAGGTTGGCCGTTCAATCCAATTATAACATTGTTATTATTATCCCTCTCGAGAACCGGTAAAAGCCGTGTTTTATAATCTTCAGAATAAGCGTTACTCAGGTCGTATTCGTAAATTCCAAGGTTTTTGTAACCATAGAACAAACCGGCGGAGTATCCTTTGGCAACATAATAATACCCGCTTTGAATATAATTTTCTCTGGAAAGACTTGTTATGGTATTATTATTTTTCCACCAGTTGACAGAAGTCTGCCAGCTAACTTTATTTGTGCGGATGGGATATAAAGTCAAAGAAAATTCGAGCCCTTTATTTTGAATACTGGCCAGATTGACCCTTTTTTTATCAAACCCGGTAGTATAAGGAAGGTTTAAATCTGAAAGAAGGTCCTTGGTTTCTTTGATATAATAATCGGAGTTGAAATTTATCCGTCCGTCAAAAAATACGAGGTCGAGACCAAAATTTGTTTGTTGGGTTTCTTCCCATTGAAGCTCCTGGTTTCCATAGGTTGTAACCGGAACAACTCCCTGAACGCCGTTGTATGCATATTTACCTGCAGTGTATCTCATTTGCGACTCGTAATACCCAACGCGGTCGTTCCCAGTTATACCCCAGGTTGCCCTGAATTTACCATCAGATAACCAGCTTTTTGACCAATCCATAAAGCTTTCGTCAGAAAAGCGCCAGCCAAGGGATGCTGATGGAAAAAATCCCCAGCGGTTTTTTGTCCCGAACCTG
>JAJYAG010000298.1 GCA_021779665.1 Bacteroidota bacterium
TTCAGCATAAGTAGGTGCCCAGGAAAATATCCCGGAAAAATCGGGCAGCGAATTCCAGTATTTGCTGGCACTTTCAATATCTTCTTTTGTAAATGCAATAGCAGTCGAATCGAGATTTGCCAAAAAACCTTTTTTTATACCCATTTCCAGACATTGCTTTTGGAAATCGTTTTCAGCCTTTAAGAGCTGCTCAAATGGAGTTTGCGCCTTTATTATTATGAATGATGATAATGTCAGAATTAATAATTTGATTCTCTTCATATCGAAACAGTTTTCTATAAGAACAAAATAAACTAATATTTAGCAAAGAATGTACGTTTTCGGACGCAAGGGTTCACTTTTAATACAAAATTTAGAATCCGGAAGCATGCGAATTTAACCGAATTTTGTTTATAATATATTGTAAATTAATTTAATAAAAACTTTGGCACGTTGATTGTTTAATCATAGTCATAACTTAAAATATTAACAATCATGAAAACAACAGCTCAACATCTTATCGTAATAGCAATAATAGCTTTATTTGGAATTAACGTTAATGCACAGAATACAAAATCGGTGAGATATCATCATTTCGAAGGTAAATTCGCCGGTTTGGTTTCCGAAAGAGTTAATCATGCAAAACACGGATTAAAAGCTAATTTAAAAAGCTTAGAGGCTTATGTAAGATTTACACCTTCTGAAATGGACAATGAAATAGCTGTATCAGAACCTCTGACTGAACTGGCTTCAGTAGTTGCACAAATGGCAACTGATGTAAGATTTACTCCCAATACCCCTAATTATTCGGTTTACGAAACTGATGATATCGATTTAAAGAAGATCAAAAAGGAGCTGGAAAAAATTGTAAAGTTCAGACCTTCGGAAACTACAGCCGATAGTAGCTCAGAATTCGATTCCATACTTAAGGAACTTGAAAAAGATGTAAAATATAAACCTGCATCGATTATATAACAGCATATACCTGTGGAAACGCAGTCATTACAAAACAAGAAGAGGCCAAAAGCCTCTTTTTTGTTGTCAGGCGTTTATTACTCCCGATCCCATTAATTCATCCTCTTTGTACCAGGCAGCAAACTGACCTGCTGTTATTCCCCGTTGCGGCTTATCGAATTCAATAAAGATACCTTCTTCTTTTTTGTGAAGAACCGCTTTTTGTAAAGGTTGCCTGTATCTTATTCTTACAAGATATTCGTCCGATTCTCCGGCGTTTAATTTCAGATCTGTTCTTATCCAGTGAATATCATCTGATTTTATAAAAAGACCTTTTCTGTATAACCCCGGATGATCGTCACCCTGACCAGTGTAAACAATATTATTTTCGACATCAATACCAATCACAAATAAAGGCTTGGCTTTGCCGCCTATGTTCAAACCTTTGCGCTGGCCAATAGTGTAAAATTGGGAGCCGGAATGTTTTCCAACCTCAAAGCCATCTGCAGCAGAATATAAATAAGGGGTGTAAGCGTTATGATCTTTATTGGAATAAACTGGCAAATCGGCTGGTATTTCCATTATGCAGCCTTCTTTTCCTTTGATTTTTTGTTGTAAAAAAGTTGGTAAATCAACCTTTCCGACAAAGCAAATACCCTGAGAGTCCTTTTTGGTTGCGGTTACAAGACCTTTTTCTTCGGCAATTCTGCGCACTTCGGGCTTCAAAAGATGGCCAATAGGGAAGAGCGCCATGCTTAACTGCTGTTGCGAAAGCTGGCACAGGAAATAGCTCTGATCCTTATTAGGATCACTTCCTGCTAATAACCTGTGAACAGGCTCAGTTCCATCAATTGTTTCTTTACGGCAGTAATGGCCGGTTGCGACCATTTCGGCGCCATATTGCTTTGCGGCATCTATAAATATATCGAATTTGATTTCGCGATTGCACAAAACATCGGGGTTAGGCGTGCGTCCCTTTTCGTATTCCGAAAACATATAATCGACCACCCTGCGACGGTATTGATCGCTCAGGTCGACAGTGTGAAATGGTATATCTAATTTACGGGCAACAAGTTCGGCAAAAATCAGGTCGTCGTTCCATGGGCAATCGCCTTTAAGTGTTCCTGTGGTGTCGTGCCAGTTGATCATAAACAAAGCAGTAACATCGTATCCCTGTTGTTTTAACAGGTACGCTGCAACACTTGAATCCACTCCTCCCGAAAGTCCAACTACTACTTTAGTCATATTCAAAACTTTCAATATCAGCCGGCAAAGGTAAAAACAATTTCGATGCTGCAAAAAACTGTTCTGTGGGGCACAATAATGGTTTTTAATTTATAATATTGCACCTTTTCTGAAAATCAGGGAGAATTTATATAGAGTATTCATCCATTTTCAGAATATCTCTTCAAATAAAAAACGTATGAAAATTACCATAGTAGGCGCCGGAAATGTAGGAGCGACCTGTGCAATTGTAATAGCCGAGAAAGAGTTAGGAAACGAAGTAGTTTTGCTAGATATCAAGCAGGGACTTGCCGAAGGTAAGGCTTTGGATATTATGCAAATGGCTCCGCTGGCTTTATTTGATACCAAAACCATTGGGGTGACCGAAGATTACGCCCGGACTGCCGGGTCGAAAATTGTTGTTATCGCAGCAGGTTTATCCAGAAAACCTGGTATGAGCCGCGAAGACCTGATCTCAACCAATGCAAAGATTGTTCGCAATGTAACCGAGAATATCCTGAAATTCTCTCCGGATGCCATATTTGTTGTGGTTACTAATCCTTTGGATGCCATGGCATATTGTACCCTTAAGGCAGCTAATATCCCTTCGAACCGTGTTATAGGCATGGGGGGATTGGTTGACACTGCCCGGTATCGTGCTTTTTTAGCTGAGGAAATGGATTGTTCCCCGAAGGACATTCAGGCAGTGATATTAGGCGGACATGGCGACCACATGGTACCAATTCTTAGCTATACAACCGTGAGTGGCGTACCGGTTACTCAACTGCTGAAGAAGGAAAAGCTGAAAGAGATTGTTAACCGCACCCGTTTAGGCGGTGGCGAACTTGTAAATCTTATGGGAAAATCGGCCTGGTATGCTCCCGGTTATGCTGCAGCCCGCATGGTGGAAGCGATTGCCCTCGATCAGAAAAGATATTTTCCTTGTAGCGCCTATTTAACAGGACAATATGGGCTAAAAGATATTTACTTTGGAGTTCCTGTGAAGCTTGGCTTAAATGGTATTGAAAATATTCTTGAATTTGAATTGAGCGATTCGGATAAAGTATTGGTGAACCGATCGGCTGAAAGTGTTCGGGAATCGATTAATGTTTTAAAGAAGTTGAAGATTGTGGAGTATGACTAGTCCTAAATAAACGTTACAGATTATTAGGACAAAAATATTAGTTTTAGAAGAGAGTAGCAAGGTCGACCTTGCTACTCTCTGTTTTTTTATAGGTTTTAATTTTTAT
>JAJYAG010000178.1 GCA_021779665.1 Bacteroidota bacterium
TTTTAAAATATTTATTGAATTTAGGGGCAAAGTATTCAATTTTAACAGGTTGGCCATGTAACGCCACAGGGGCAAAAACAGACTTCCAATTGTTGTCAGGGTTGACCGGATTAAGTTCCAGGTGAGATTTACCAATAACGTCAGCAGCTTTTATGCCAAGCATTTCTTCACAGGCTTTGTTCATTTCAATATAGCGGTAATCATGGGGAAGGCCATTTTCATTCAATATAATTTCCTGAACACTAAACCCATTTGTCATGTTTTCAAAAAGGCATCTTAGTTTATATTCTTTCTCTTCTGCAATTTCTTTTGCCTGTTTTAGCTCTATTTCATGTTTTTTTTGCTGGGTAAAAAGATCCGAAAAAAGTAAAACTTTATCCGGAGACTGATAGATAAGTTTAAACCGGATCCATTCATATTCACCTGAATTTCTTGTTTTGTAATGACTTTCAAATTCAATGGGTAAGCCCGACCTAAAGCATTCCAGCATCTTGGAACGGATAAATGGTAAATCGGGATAAATTTCAGATGAGGATAAACCTATAAAGTTTCTTGCTTTATTGTTAGCTTGTTGTTGAGCCGTTTCGTTCACATCCAAAAGGTAAAAGTCATTGTCCTTAAAAATCCAGACAAAAGTTGCCGCTGGGTTTAGATTAAAATAAGATTTAAATAAGCGTTCTCCTTTTTCTGCAATGTGCTTAAGTTCTTCGTTTTGCTTTTCTTGTGAGATGTTTTTTAGAATAACCAACAACCTTTTAGAGTCATTACAAATAAGTGTTGTACCACGAACTCTAAACCAGATTATGGAAGAATTTTTATGCAAAAACCGAATTTCAAAATTGCTTTCTTCAGTAATTTGCATGCAGTGGGAAACGAGTATTTTGGAAAAATAGATAACATCATCCGAATGAATTATCAATGATAAATTAAGAGGTTGAGGTAAATCATTCACATCATAGCCAATAGCTCTCCAAAATGACTCGTTTAACCAAAAGTCTTGCGCGTCTTCAATATCCCATAATCCAATTCCTTCAAAAGAGTTGTTTAGAAAGAAGTTTAAAGAATCTTTATTGTTAATTATAAATTCATATAACTCATTCTTAAGAAAAGAACTCATTTTTTTATTTTTTGAATTTCAGAAGAATAGTAGCTTTATCTAATTTAATAATTTATTTTGAGAAACCCATTGCTGTAAGGAATTTAACTTAAAAAACGGGGGTGTCTCTGAATAATTTCGAGAGGGTTTACTTAGGACTTCCTACTACCTACTAACCTATATGCTGCTTAACTCCAGCCACCTGTCTGTTTTTTCATCTATCAGCTTCAGAACTTCGCCCAGACGGTTCGATTTTTTTACGATGTCGTCGGAATTAAGTGTGCCGCTGCTGATGGAGTTTTCAAGCGCCGTTTTTTCTTTTTCGAGATTTTCGAGCTGAAGTTCAACTTCTTCCAGCTCTTTCTTTTCCTTGAAAGTGAGTTTTCGTTTGTCGGTGCTCGACTGAGGCTGCTTGGGAGCTTCTTCGGCTTTTTTCTTTTCCTGGGTTTCGGCTTTCTGTTTTGCGGCTTCCTGTTCCTGGAGTTTCACTGAGGCGCGGTATTCGCTGTAATTTCCTGGGAAGTCGAACACCTGACCGTTGCCTTCGAAAATAAAAAGATGGTCTACAAGCTTATCGATAAAAAAACGGTCGTGTGAAACGATGATCAGGCATCCTCTGAAGCTTTGCAGATAATCTTCGAGCACGTTGAGGGTAACAATATCAAGATCGTTGGTGGGCTCGTCGAGAATGAGAAAATTGGGACTCCGCATCAGCACTGTCATCAGATACAGACGGCGCTTTTCGCCTCCACTCAGCTTTTCAACCTGAACATATTGCATTTCGGGAGGAAACAGGAAATGCGTTAAGAATTGAGAAACCGAGAGCTGTTTTCCATCGCCAAGGGTCACAAAATCGGCAATTTCTTTTATGATATCAATTACTTTTTGTCCCGGTTTGAAATTGAGGCCTTGCTGCTGATAGTAGCCATAAACAACGGTTTCGCCGGTATCAATCTTGCCCGAGTCGGGCTGTATTTGCTGGGTTATGAGATTCAGAAAAGTGGATTTCCCAATACCGTTTTTGCCGACGATACCAATTTTTTCGTTCTTCGAAAAAGTGTAGGTAAAGTCGTCGAGCATCACCATATCGTCGAAACGCTTGTTTACATGCTCCATTTCGAGGATTTTGTTACCAAGCCTGGCCGATTTTACATTGATGTCGATCTGTTTGTCGTTACGGTTGTAACCGGCTTTGTCCTTCAGGTCATAAAAAGCATCGATACGGTATTTGGCTTTGGTACCGCGGGCCTGCGGCATGCGGCGCATCCATTCCAGCTCGGTACGCAACAGGTTTTTGGCTTTTTCGGCCATCTGCGATTTGCTGGTGAGGCGTTCATTTCTTTTTTCAAGAAAATAGGAATAGTTGCCTTTATAAGAATAAACGTTTAGTTCGTCGAGTTCGATAATTTCGGTACAAACACGGTCGAGGAAATACCTGTCGTGCGTTACCATTAAAAGTGTGCTCTGGGTTTTGTTGAGGTAATCCTCCAGCCATTCGATCATATCCAGATCGAGGTGGTTGGTAGGCTCGTCGAGGATCAGAAAATCGGGTTCATTGATAAGCGATACCGCAAGTGCGAGTCGTTTTACCTGTCCTCCCGAGAGTGTGTTTACCTTCTGATCCAGATCTGGCAGCTTAAAAACCGAAAGCATTTGCTTGATACGTTGGTCGTAGTCCCAGGCATTGTGGAAATCCATTTCGTGGGTGGCTTTTTGCAACCTGTTCTCGTCGTGATCGTGCAGCGCCTGTTCGTATTCTCTTACTGTCTCCATCAGTTTTCCCGAAGCGCCGAATGCCGCCTGAAAAACGGTCAGTTCAGGATCATATTGAGGATTCTGGTCCAGATAACCGAGTTTGATATCTTTGTTGATATAAAAACTTCCGCTGTCGAAAGTGTCTTTTCCGTTGAGGATATTCAAAAGCGTGGTTTTCCCCGAGCCGTTTTTGGCAATCAGTGCAATTTTTTGTCCTTCGGTAACCGAGAAGTTAATGTTTTCAAACAATACAACATCGCCATACGACTTGGTTGCATTTTCCACAAGCAAATAAGTACTCATCCTCAAAAATTAAGGCACAAAGATAAGGAAATATTCAGTTAGTAGTAAGTTGTAGTAAGTCGTAAGAGGATACTCGTAAGTCGTAAGACAAATACATCAAAGAGGTTCGGCTTATTTCCTAGGCCCATCCCCTATAGCCTATAGCCTATCACCTATAGCCTAAAAACTTTCCTCCTAAACCTTACTTTTTACCGATATTTCAAGCAGGTTTTCGATCGTATAAAAATCGTCGAAAAAGTCTTCGAGAGGAAACTTGTTGTCGGTGCTTATGTTAATGATAATGTCAAGAACATTGGAAGCTGTATCCTGATGGAATTCCTGGATCTCGTATTTCACATTGAACTTTCTGAGTATATCTTCAACAGGATCAATATTTACTGATGTTTGCCGTAATTTTATTGTCAGCATTTTTAGCTGTCTTTTGCTGAATATTACCCTTCCAAGTCGTTCAAGTAAAATTAAAGCTAAAAGAACAAGAATCAAAGACGCAAGGGCAATCCAGAGCATTCCGGCTCCAATGGCTAATCCTATAGCAGCAGACACCCAGATGGATGCGGCGGTTGTCAATCCTTTTACCTGATCTCCGTTTTTAATGATAGCACCTGCACCTAAAAAGCCGATTCCTGCAACAACCTGGCCGGCAATTCTACCGGGATCACCACTTTTAAAATCAAGGAATACCTGTGGAATGTATATGGATATCAGCATGATAAGGCAAGAACCCATGCATATAAGAATGTGAGTCCGGAAACCGGCAGCACGATTGAATTTTTCGCGATTCAGACCAATTAATCCCCCCGCAATTAAACCTAAGAATAGGCGGAAAATGCCATTATAAAAATTGATATCTCCGGTTGATAAAAATGCTTCCATAAATTTTTGGTTTCTATGTGCTAAATTAAATAAAAGAGCGAGTTTCAGATTGTTCGCCGAAAGAAAAAATTTTCAATCGATTGCATGACCGAATATTTTTTTATTTTTATGCCTTGAACTGCAATCTATCTGACAATAGAAACATTTTAATAACTAACTCATTAAATCATTTAAAATGAAGGAAAAACTCAGTTTGAGGGAGAAAATCGGTTATGGATTCGGCGATGCTGCATCATCCATGTTCTGGAAGCTCTTTGGCATGTATCTCATGTTTTTTTACACCGATGTTTTTGGTATAACCGCTGCAGCTGCCGGAGTGATGATGCTGATAACACGCGTGGGCGACGCATTTATTGATCCTTTGATCGGTATCATGGGCGACCGCACCAGTACCCGATGGGGGAAGTTCAGACCTTATTTGCTATGGATTGCAGTTCCGTTTGGAATCATTGGTATTCTTACATTCACAACTCCCGAGCTTAGTGCAACAGGTAAGATCATTTATGCCTATGTGACTTATTCCCTGATGATGATTATTTACTCTCTTATCAACGTGCCTTATGCTTCGTTAATGGGAGTGATGACCGCTGACGGAAAAGAAAGAACCACCCTGGCAACCTATCGTTTTATTTTTGCATTTGGTGGAAGCTTCCTGGTTCTCGGCCTGTATCAGCCATTGTTCGACAGCTTTGGTACCAAGGTGGCAACCAACTTTTCAACTGATAAAATGGTTGAAGTTAAGGATTCCACTATTCAGATTCCTGGTATTAAAACCTATGTATGGCCCGGCTCATCAGTTCAGCAGGATGAACAGTTAAACGATTCACTAATTTTTATCACTGCAAAAGTGTTGACCAGTAGTGCCGACGAATTCAAAATGGGGGTTTATAATTCCAGCAAAGGTTCGTACAGCTGGTTTACATTCCCCGAAGGAAAAGATACATTGGGATTACACAGAAATGGCGCCACTTCGGATGTTCAGATCAAACTGGCCAAAATCGCTACAAAAGAGGACTTTTCCAACCTTGCAGGTTTACAACTTGTTATTTCACAACCCGAAAACAGCGATATAAAAGTGTCGTCGATGGCACTGAAGGAAATCAACTACCGTTTTGGTATCCAGAAAGCGGCGATGGTAATTGCTGTTTTGGCGGTTATCTTCTTCCTGTTAACATTTGCGTGGACAAAAGAAAGAATCAAACCTATTGCCGAAAAAACTGCTCTGGCCGATGATTTGAGCGACCTCGCCAAAAACGGTCCATGGTTTATTCTGCTGGGAGCTGGTATTTCCACCATTTTCTTTAATACAATCCGCGATGGGGCTGCTATTTACTATTTTAACTATTATTATAAAGGACAGGGTAGCATTGCGCTGGGGACCGAGTTAATTGTTGCTATCAGCACAATTTATTTGTTGTTGGGTCAAGCCGCGAATATTGTTGGTGTTGTACTAGCAAAACCTATTTCGGATAAGATTGGAAAGAAAAATACATTTCTCCTTGCTATGATGGGTGCCACAGTATTCAGTCTGATCTTCTATTTCCTCGACAGGACAAATATCACCATGATCTATATTTTCCAGGTACTTATAAGCATTTGTGCCGGTACAATATTTCCTCTTGTATGGTCGATGTATGCTGATACCGCCGATTACTCCGAATGGAAAAACGGTCGTCGCGCTACCGGACTCGTATTTTCGGCAGCTTCTATGTCGCAAAAGGTTGGTGCTTCTATCGGGATGTTTTTAGTAGGCTGGATTTTAGCTTTATATGGATATAATGCGGGAGTTGAACAAACTGCAATCACTCAGCAGGGAATTCGTTTGATGCTTAGTATTTTCCCGGCTTTGGGTGCACTTCTCGCAGCATTCTTTATTTTCATCTATCCTCTGAAGGATTCGTTCCTGTCGCAGATTGAATCGGAACTGGAACAGCGTAGGAAAGCCACTGAGAAAAATATTTAGTTTGTCCTGAGTCTACTGCCTTATCAGAGAACTGAGGACCTTTATAGCCTGTGCGGCAGAATATGCCGGTTGAGTCATGAAAGATTCAACCGGTATTCTTATTTATCATAAGGAGAAAATAGTTTAATTTTGTAAAAAGTTCATAAACACCTACCCAATATGCATAAGAAAGAGTTTAACAAAAAACTAAACAAGCTGTTTGAGCGTCACAACAAGTTAATAGCAAAGGAAAATAAACCTATCAAGGAATATAATGGAATTTATCAGCGATACAAACGTCCAATCCTTACCGCTCAGCATACTCCTGTTTATTGGCGCTACGATCTGAGCCCCATTGCAAACCCTAAGTTAATGGAGAGATTAGGGATTAACGCAGTTCTGAATTCGGGCGCTATGGAGTGGAAAGGGAAAATTATCCTGGTGGTTCGTGTGGAAGGATGGGATCGCAAGTCGTTCTTTGCCATTGCCGAAAGCGAAAATGGCATCGACAATTTCAAATTCTGGGATTATCCCATCACCATGCCCGAAACCGATGATCCTGATACAAACGTTTACGATATGCGTCTTACCAAACACGAAGACGGCTGGATTTACGGCGTATTCTGTTCCGAAAGAAAGGATCCCAATGCAGCTCCGGGAGATTTATCGAGTGCCACAGCTGCTGCCGGTATAGCCCGTACCCGCGATCTGGTAAATTGGGAACGTCTTCCCGATCTTAAAACCAAAAGCCAGCAACGCAATGTAGTGCTGCATCCTGAGTTTGTAGACGGTAAATACGCTCTGTATACCCGTCCGCAGGATGGCTTTATTGATGCAGGTTCAGGCGGCGGTATTGGCTGGGGCTTGATTGACGATATTACCAAAGCTGAAATTAAAGAAGAGGTGATTATTGATCCCCGTATTTATCACACCATTAAAGAAGTGAAAAACGGACAAGGCCCGCATCCTATTAAAACCAAATACGGTTGGCTGCATCTTGCTCATGGTGTTCGTGGCTGTGCTTCCGGTTTACGCTATGTACTATATATGTTTATGACCGACCTTAGAGAACCATGGAAGGTAACTTATGCTCCCGGCGGTTACTTTATGGCGCCCGAAGGTGACGAAAGAATCGGCGATGTATCGAACGTTCTTTTTACCAATGGATGGGTGGCCCGTGCCAATGGCGATGTATTTATTTACTATGGTTCGTCCGATACAAGAATGCATGTGGCAACTTCCACGGTTGACCGGTTGGCAAACTATGTGATGAACACACCTCCTGATGCTTTACGTTCATATGCCAGTGTTCAGCAGCGAAATGAACTTATTAAGCGGAACCTGGAGTATATGAAAAAGAATCTCTAAAAAATCTCAAAGGTGTTCTGGTTTTCAGAGCACCTTTTTTATAAATGATTATGGAAACAAGTAAAGTTTGTCTGGTTACAGGAGCAAGCAGTGGTATTGGTTTTGCAATCGCCAGATCTCTCAATGACGATGGACATAAAGTAGTTGTAACAGCCCGGCGCCTGGAAAAGTTAAAGGAACTGAATATTTCTGACAACGATATTTTGGTAGGTGACCTCAATTCAGTCGACCTGCAGAATGATTTGGAAACGCATATTTATGAGAAATACGACCGTTGCGATTATCTTTTCAACTGTGCCGGGATGATAGAATCGGGAACAATCGAGGAAGTTGATATTGACAAAATGTCGGCCATGCTCCGGTTGAATGTCGAAACCACTTTCAGGCTTACTTATAAATTTCTGAAGCGTTTCAAAAAGCAGGGTTTCGGGCATGTTGTGAATATTTCGAGCGTGTTGGGCACCAAAGTAAGGCCCACTGCCGGCGGATATGCTGCAACAAAGTTTGCGATGGAGGCTTTGTCGGAGGCATTGAGAATGGAACTAACCGGCACAAATATTAAGGTAAGCTGCATTGAGCCCGGGTTAGTTCTTACCGAGCTTCACAACAGCTGGAAAGTGCACCCCAAAGACAGTATGAATATTCATACGCCATTAAGCCCTGACGATATTGTAAATACTGTGCGATTTATCATGAGTCAGCCCGATCATGTGCGTATTCCCAGGCTGATGATTCTTCCAAACGATCATAATATTTAACTTAACCACTACATGAAATCAAAAATTCTTTTAACCGGTCTCCTTGCAATTCTGAGCATTGAGGTATCTGTTGCCCAGAACCCGTTTATCAGGCACATGTACACCGCCGATCCTTCGGCACACGTCTTTAACGATACGCTGTACGTTTACCCGTCGCACGATCAGGACACAGCTACATGGTTCAACATGACCGACTGGCATGTGTTTTCGACCACCGATATGAAAAACTGGAAGGATCACGGCGTAGCCCTGTCGCTCAAAGATGTAAAATGGGCACGAAGATATGCCTGGGCTCCCGATTGTGCGTTTTACAACGGCAGGTATTATTTTTACTTTCCAACTGATCAGGATTACATTGGCGTTGCTGTAGGCGACAAGCCTTATGGACCTTTTAAAGATCCCATCGGCAAGCCGCTTATCACACGTAAAACCCCGGGAGTAGTTAATAACCGCGATTTAATCGATCCTGCCATTTTTATCGATGATGATCAAACTCCTTATCTGATATTCGGCCAGAATGATGTGAATATCGTGAAACTCAATAATGACATGGTTTCATTTTCTGATACCGTCCGGGTTCTCAAAGGAACCGATTATTTTTTCGAAGCTGTATGGATGCATAAATACAACGGCAAATATTATCTCTCTTATTCAGGGAAAGACCAGATCTTATATGGAATGAGCGATTCGCCCTACGGACCGTTTACATACAAAGGGGTGATTCTTGACAAAGTCAACAGCCTTACCAATCACCATTCCATTGTTAATTACAAAGGGAACTGGTACTTGTTCTACCATAATTCGGATTTGTATTTTTCAGGAAATAAAAAGGATGATGGCAAAAAAGGCTGGAACGGAGGAATACATCCTTTCCGCCGGTCAATTTGTGTTGATTATCTTTACTACAACCCCGACGGCACAATAAAGCAAGTGATACCGACCAAAGAGGGCGTTAAAAAAATTGAATAACAGCCTGCAGTTAAACTCAGTATTATTGAAGCATATAATCCTTTACTTTCTGGGAAAATTCAACATAGCGGGCATTAAGGTAGGGAAAGTCCATGCAAAGTGATGTCTAGGGTAACAGAGTGGTCTGCTTTCCGCAACATAATCTGCATATTTCTTTTCGTTATAAACGTTAGCCATTGCTTCCATTAAATTTCCCGGCCACAAGGCAGGATTCCCAGGGTTAGGATCTTTAAACCAGGGCCATTCAGCAGGTTTTTGGCTGTAATATAAAAGGTAATCGAGAGCCAGTTTGAGAGATTTTTCTCCCTCTTTTTGTTCAAAAAGATTTTCACCTGTAGCGTTGTAGATCACATAACACGAAGCAGTTATGGGAGCCAGTGAAAAATAGGTATACCAAATCCCATTCTTTTCTCTTCGGGTTTCTTCGGGCATGTGGCCATCAGTTTCAATCTTATGAAAAATATCACTTTTAATTAAACGGACGCTTTCATCCATTTCTGCCTGATTGTCCAATAAGTAAGCACATAGAACCGAGCCCAGTCTTCCCCAGTCGGCCCAGTTGTTTTTTCTGTTCCTGATTTCCTTACACGATTTAAGGTAAACATTCTGTACCCAGGTTAAGTATTTTTGCTTGTCAGCAGAATTCCAGCCTTTAAAATTAAGCATCAGTTCCCCGGCCATAATCATTGCTGTTCCTGAATAGACCATTACAAGACTTCCGTCGTATTCCGAATATTTGGTATTGATGTTAGCCCATGCCATTAAATATTCAATCGCTTTTCCGGCATATTTTTTCTTACCCGAAAGTTGAAATGCAAGAGCACAGGCGTACGCGTCGAAAGCATCCGACTGCAGGCCGGAAGAATTCTTGCGATGGTTCACAGGATCTATATAAGCTCCAGGTACACTGAAGTCGGCTAAAGCATGTTTCTGATGCAGGAAAGCAGAATCCGCTCTTTCTATTAGTTGAAGGTAAGCTTTGTAATAAGGTTCTTTTTTAGCGGCTATCTGCTTTTTTACATACGAAATCTGTGATTTGGTATGCATACCTCCCGGATGTTCGTAAGCTGATAATCCTGAAAAGGAAATAATAAAGAGGAGACAAATAGTAAAAATAAGCTTGCTGTTCATTTTGGTTAAGTTCAAAATAGATTTTAAAAATATATTTAGATTTCTCTCTCCGTTCGAAATGGCCTTTAATTAGGTTTAGGGAGGAAGTTGGTTGGCGGCGAAGCGCCACCCAACATCCTCCCTAAAAAATATACTTAAAAGCCTGTCATCCTGAGCAGAGCGAAGAATCTAATTATTTTCCCGGACAAAAGTGTTTAAAAATAGCAAAAATCAAATGAAGAAGCCAATTATGAATTTGATATTCTTTTCGGATTCTTAGGAAACCAGCCTTTTTCAACCCGTTCTTCCTGTTCAATAATTTCGCCAATACCCCAGAGGAAAGTAAATCCGTTGATGCCTAAAATTGTTGAGACCAGCAGATTTTTGGTAACCAGAGAGCCAGCGAGCGAAACAACACCTATCAGTAAAAATCCGATCCAGAATTTCTTTGTAAAATAATATTCTGCTTTTATGCACATATAGCGCGACACTGCAATAATAACAAAGGTAGCTGCGCCAACAATTACTCCGGCAAAATTTAATTTTTGCAAAGAAGATATAGTCAGAAGGATGCCCAGACTGTAGGTTCTGTTGGGATTTCGTTTTGCTCTCCCGAGCATTACCCGTTTATGCTGCTTAAAAATTTCATGTGTGCTCCAGAAGCAACTAAATCCAATGGTGCCAAGAATTACGGAAGCTATAACCGAGGTCAGGTACAGGGAAATTGCGGAGCATATTATTCCTGTTACAAAAAAAATCCACCAGATACGCTTTCCCCAATAATACTCTGCTTTTGCAACAACCGGATGAGAAATCCCAATAGTCAAAAAGGCAATTATGCCCAGAAGGAACCCATAAAAGTTAAGTTGACTCATCATTTTCTGAAAATTAGCTAATCAATTCCTCTGCAAGATCAAATCCTTGTTTTATCCGGTCGGCCATGCCTATCCCGTTTCGCAGATTACCGGCGATAAACAGTCCCTTGTACTTGTTTTGAATGCGATCTACAGCATTGATGCGTGCTTCGCTGTCGGCACCGTATTGGGGAATAGCATGATGATACCGGGATATATTGAACAAGTCAGGATTAAATGCTTTCAATTTCATTAAATCCTTTATTTCTTTTTCCACCATTGTCTGGATGCGGTTATCAGAAAGATCAAATATATCGTCATTTCTGATTCCACCCATAAAAACGGATAGTAATGCCCCGTCTTCAGGAGTTCTTCCGGTAAGGAAAGCTGAGGGAAATAAAACACCCAGAATGTCGCGGTTTTCACTGTGAGGAATTAGTCCGCCAAAGCCATCCAGCTTCATTCCGTTCCAGTTTCTGAAACCGAGAGATACCTGCACAACTCTGGCATACTTTAAACCTGAAAGTGACTTTAAAGAAGAATCATCAATAAATGGGAGCACCATCGGTATTTTATGTGCTCCAATGGTGGTTACAACCTTGTTCGATTTTATTGTAATATCTTCGTTGTTGTAGGTTCCCTGGATTAAAAAGCCATTTTCGTGTGGTGTAACATTGATGTTCGTTACAGAGGTGAAAAAATGTTCGAAACCAGCTGAATGATGCAAAGCTTTGGTGAGATTACCCAAACCACCCTCAACCGAAAATATTTTGCGGGTAGCCCTTGTTTTAATACCCGATTTCTTCTTTTCCTTCGCCATTTTGATGGTACCACCAATAAAACTGCCATATTTCTGTTCCAGATTATAGAGTTTTGGCAACGCGTATTTAGGAACCAGGTAAGAAGGATCTCCCGCGTAAATTCCCAGGATAAAGGGATCGACAGCATACTGCAGGAAAGATTTTCCCATTCGCCTGACTACCAGTTGGTCCAGTGTTTCATTAGGATTAGTTCCCGGACTGCGGAATGGCTCGCCTAAAATTCTCAGTTTATCGCCAAAAGTAAACAGGGGAGTTGTAATACCTTTCCATAATCCGGTAGGCATGGCTTCCCATTTTCCGTCTTTCAGAACATAGCGTTTATTAACGCTGTCTCCTGCCACTTCAAGCTTACACAACAGGGAGAGGTCATCAAAAAGGTCCATTACCTGCTCATTACCCAAAACACCTGTATTTGGGCCAGTTTCAAAGATAAAGCCGTCTCTTTCAACGGTGTTGATTACTCCCCCCACTTTTGCGTCACGCTCAAGGACAATAAAATCGGATTTTTTTTGATTAAGCTTATGGGCCAGGGTTAAACCTGTTAAACCGGCGCCAATAATTACAATATCGGTTTCTTTATATAACGACATACTAAACTGTTTTTGAATAATTTGTTTCCTTTCCTGTTAAAAGAGGATCGAAAACCATTGCTATATTCCGGAGAAAAAGTCTTCCAATGGGTTTGACTTCCATTACGTTGCTGCTAAACGTGATCAAACCGTCCTCAATGAAAGGGTTGAGACTTGCAGAGTCGAAGTTCAAAATATTTTCGATATCAGAAACATTCATGGTTTTTTCTTTAGCTATGGCATTCAAATCCAAACGGTTGTTGCACATAATTTCCTGAATTACCTGGTTGCAAATGAGGTCGCGGCCCGACATCACATAACCTTTTTCAATGGCGGTGCCTTTTGTTTTTATTGCATCAATGTATTCCTTCGGACTTTTGCAGTTCTGGCCATAAGCATTCCACAACTGACTGATGGAGGTAGCACCAAAGGCATACACCTGCCCGGTGCTTTCGCGGCTGCAGTATCCCATAAAATTGCGATGCAACTGATGCTGAGCCAATGCCAAAGAGAGTTCATCGTCGGGTTTGGCAAAATGGTCAAGGCCGATGGCTTCATATCCGTCATCAAAGGCAGCCTTGTATGCATTCTCGAACATTCCGAGCTTGGTTTGGGCATCGGGCAAGCCATATTGTTCCAGAATTTTTTGCGCACTTTTTACCCAGGGAACATGCGCATACGAAAAGGTAACGATCCTCTCGGGTTGCATTTTTACAGCCCGTTTGATGGTATCTTCAAATGAATCAGGCGTTTGACCCGGTAAACCATACACAAAGTCGAGGTTTACCTTTATGTTTTTCTCGTGAAACAGATCCAGTAACTTTTCCTCGGGTAGGAGGGAAGGCCTGCGGTTAATCAGCTTCAGAACTTCGGGGTCGAAATCCTGAATCCCGATGCTGATCCGGTTAAAACCTATTGACGCAAGTTCTTCTATTTGTGGTTTGGTAAGATAGGCCGGATTACATTCCATGGCAATTTCACAGTTTCCGGAGTAATTAAAGTTTTCTTTAATTTTTTCCATTACCCGCCGGATGTATTTCATCGACACCGAATTGGGAGTTCCGCCTCCCCAGTGAACCTGGCTGATTAAGCGCGATTTGTCAAGGTGCTGCGCCACAGTTTCAAATTCGGCGACAATGGCATCCACATACTTGTCAATAAACGACTTTTCGCGCATGATGTCGGTATTGCAGCCGCAAAAGTGACAGAGCTGCGGGCAGAAAGGGATATGGAAATAAAACGAAATATTTTCCGGAGAGTTCCTGTTCGAATCCTTAACAAGGTTAATATAGTCCTTGTCGCCGAAGGAGTTGTTGAAAAACGTGGCCGGGGGATAGCTTGTATACCGGGGACCGGGCTTTTCATATTTCCGGATAAGCGAATAAGTTTCGGTACTGGTTAAATTGAAACCAAAATCTTTATAACTCAACATCTGTGGATTTTAATTGATTTGACTGGCTGTCGCTTGTAACAGAAGGCGACAGCCAAACAATTGTGAAAATTATGGCTGCCAGACAAACTTCGGCGATAAACAGATTGTTCATACCAAATGCGTCGGCAACCCGTCCGGCAAGAATTGCTATAATTATACCTTTAAGGTGGGTTATAACAATTTGCATTGAATAGTCGGTACCTTCACGCCCTTGTCGTACTTTGCCCATTGAGATTGTATAAACTATAACGGACGACATGGAATAAGCACTCCAGAGAATTGTAATGGCTGCATATAAAAATGGTTTTGTAATACCAATGTTGTTGATTGTCAGAAAAAACAAAGCTGCTACAATGTTATATCCAGAG
>JAJYAG010000179.1 GCA_021779665.1 Bacteroidota bacterium
TGGTAGGTTCCGGCAAGTTCGGCCCATGTTTGTGTACGTACCAGATCGAACCAGCGATAGCCTTCTCCATAAAACTCACGTGAACGTTCGGCCAGAATATAGTTAATATCAATGGTGGCAGGAGTTGCATCAGTCATGGCAACGCTGTTATCAGCTACCTTGGCTACGTTACCGTTGTTGTCCCAACGCCATTTTCCGGCACGTGCACGAAGTACATTAACAAGTTCCCGGGCACTTTTACCAGATTGTGTGGTAGCTCCTTTAACGGCAGCTTCGGCAGCCACAAGGTAAAGTTCGGAGAACTTAGCGATGTTGAACGGACGGGTACTACCTGCATTGGGTTGTCCTAATCCTGTTCCATTGTCCGTGCGATATGTTCCAAGTTTCCATAACCCAGGATGCACAATTCTGCTTATACCACTTGGTGATATAACAAAGTCAGATCTGCCAGGCAAAACTCCGGCTCCGATATTGCTTTTATAAACCGAGTTGGAGTAATCGATAGGAGTTGCAGGTTCACTATCCAGGAAAGTCAGGATTGCACCGCCCGGGGTAACCTGTAAGTTATTGGCATTATAAACAAATGCATTGGTTGTTCCGCCTTTTGGCCAGTTTCCCCGGTAAACGGTTGTAAAAGTACCATCATATCTTGAGTCATTGGTTTTGTCGGCAAAGGTGTTTACAATAGCTCCAATGGTAGGGCACATACGTGTCCATGGACGTCCAAGGTGCTGTTCGGCTTCACGCTGAACGGAGCTGATGGTAGCCGTCCAGTCTGTTTTGGTGGCACTTCTGATGTTGGTATAGTTCCATGTCATCATCCAAACTGCAAAGTTGTCCGGCGCTCCGCCGCTTCCATAGGTAAGACTTGCCCCATTGTAAAACTCGCTTGTTTGAGTATGGTCGGCATAAAGAAGAATTTCTTTATTGCGGTCGTTTTGTCCCAGGTTGACATCGTAATAGGTTGCCATCAAACCGAAAGGACCGGGATCGTTAATAGCAGCGGTAGCCACATCGTAAGCCTGCTGGAAATACCACTGGGCGTTATGTCCGTCAGGGTCGGTCCGGGCAGCTTCCGGGTAGGTAGGGATATTCTTAGGGTTTTCCAGCCACCATCCATAAGTAAGATAAGCCTTAGCAAGAGTGAGACGGGCTAAAGTTTTAGTGGCTCCTCCGGTTACGCGGCCTGCAGCAGGCAAATCTCTTACAGCAATCAGCAAATCGGGGAAAATACCTTTTGTATACACTTCCGGAACGGTATTACGTTTGGACGTACGTGCGGTTGAAGTATTGAATTTCAATTCACCTGCACCCAGATCCAGAGGAACGCCTCCGAAGGTCTGTACCAGCAGGAAGTAGTCGAAAGCCCTGAAAAATCTTGCTTCAGCTATTAAGGCATTGGAGATTGTTCCTACTACTTCAGCATTTTCAATAATTCCACTTGCGGTGTTGATATTCGAGAATGCGGTTCCCCATAAAACATCGGAACGACTGGAGGTAGGCGTAAGCGATCCAACTCCCGAAAGGTCATGATCTTTAAAGTTGCCATCGGCACTCTGGGCATAGGTAGCCTCATCAGTACCTGTTAAAGTTGCGTTGTAATAATAGGCCTGTCCGTAAATGTACCGGAGATGAGCATACATGGAAGTTAAACCACCCATCACCCCTTTCTCGGTCTTAAAATAACCAGGCTCATAAATGCTTCGGGGCTTTTCATCCAAAAGGTCGGTGCACGACCACAGGAACAGAGAAATCAAAACTGTTCCAATAAAAGGTTTTATATGAATATGTTTCATTATAGTTCTTTTTTAAAAGGTTAAATTTATTCCAACCAAATAATTACGTGTCGACGGCGTGTTTGTACCAATGGTCAAAAGGCGTCGCAGGTTGTAACCTAAGGATACAGCTGCGTTTTCGTTACCATATGAATTGGTCTCAGGATCCATACCCGATTCTTTATGATATGGAGAGAACATTACAAATGGATTTTGTACAGTCGCGTAAAGACGTAATTTAGCAATTCCCGCATTCTTTAACCATCCGAGACTTTCAAGATTATAACCAAGAGAGATAGTCCGTATTTTCAGATAGGAGGCATCAAAGTAGCCAAGTGTATTCCCATATTTAGGGTTGTCACTGCTCATTACACCGCCTGGTTTCGGATATTTGGCATCAGTATTTTCAGGAGTCCAGTAATCCACCTTGATATTGTTACGGCGACCGCTCAACATATTGAGGTATCCACCTGCCGAATAAAGTGTGCTGATGAGGGTTCCGCCACTTTTAAAGGAACCTACAACTGATAAATCAAATCCTTTGTAAGCTACCCGGGTATTAAAACCTCCCTGGAAATTGGGTTCCAGATCCATAATTTGTCTGTCGGATGCGTTGATTTGTCTTTTTGGAGAGCCATCGTCGTTGTATTCACCGGTATATTTAACCTTTATCATCCCAACATTTCCACCTGGTTCAAGAATGTTCAGGTAAGGATCTCCATCCTGCCACAGGCCAATTTTTTCGTGATCATAGATTACATCAATGGGGTGACCAACAAACCACCAGTTACCTTCATCCCTCTGCTGTCCGGAGGCAAGTTTTACAAGCTTGTTGCGGTTGGCATAAAGGTTCACACCGGCTTCCCATGTCCAGCCATTTATGTTGTCGAGGATGGTTCCGTTTAACGAAAATTCAATCCCTTTGTTTTCGGTTTCACCAACGTTAGCCATATAACTGCTCACACCCGAGGTGGATGGTAGCCCAACACTTAAAAGGAGATCCTTGGTTTGGGTTACATAGTATTCGATGGTACCGTTCAAACGATTATTAAACAGGCCAAAGTCCAGGCCAAAGTTCTGAGTTTGGGAGTATTCCCAGCCTAAATTTGGATTGGGAAGAGTGGAAACATAATATCCAACAGAATAGGTATTATCGCCAAAATTATATGGTCTTGTACTTAATAAACCCAGGGTAGAATATGGATTGATGGATTGGTTGGAAGTTTGTCCATAACCAACACGCAGTTTCAGCGCATTTATCATGCTCAGACCTTCCATGAACGATTCGTTTTTGATGTTCCAACCAGCCGAGATAGCAGGATAGGAATGCCACTTATGACCTTCAGCCAGTCTGGAAGAAGCATCGGAACGGTATGTAAGTGTAAGCATATAGCGGCTATCGTACGAATACATAAAGCGACCCATATAGGACAATAAACCACTTACCGAGTATCCCTGGTAGTCAGGATTGATGGTTATCTCACCTGAAGCTCTTCCCAGATTGTAGAACTGGAAGGCATCGGATGGAATATCCTTGGCCGAAACGGACGAACTGTTATATGTGGTCTGCTCTGCGGAATATAATCCAACAACATTGATCTGGTGTTTTCCAAAAGTCCGGTCGTAGGTTAAAAGGTTCTCAACAGCCCAGTTTATATTGTGAGAGTTATTGATACCAGCAGTTGAAGGAGTTGTTGCGGTTGTGCTGAACACGCCCTCGCCTGTGTAATTACCACCGTTTACCTGACGATAGTTCAAACCAAGGTTCACACGATATTTCAAACCTTCAACGCCTGGAATTTTAACTTCACCATAAACTGAATTATAGGTACTGTAAGCCTTGTTTCGGTTAATGTATTTGTCACCGAGAGCCTCAAGAGTTCCTTTTGTATATACCCAGCTTTCGTCAATGGAAGTTCTTATTGTTCTTTTCCAGCTTCCATCCTCATTATAAGGATTGGCAATAGGTGAAAAACTTAAAGGACCACCAACTCCAAGGTTAGAGCCGTTATCAATAGCATAATTATTGTTTGTTGTAAAGCCTAAACGGATATATTTACCAACTTCCTGGTCAACAGATCCACGGATGGAATAACGACTGTAATCCTGCATTGGAACCACGGCTTCATCCAGATAATATCCCATTCCGAAGCTGTAAGCGCCTTTTTCGTTACCGCCGGCTATTCCGAGATCGTGGCTGGTTACTTTTCCGGTTCTGTAGAATAAATCCTGCCAATCGGTATTTACATCGTTCGATTCATCCTGTGCATTTGTAAACATATTGGCAGCAGTTCTGAGTTTAACAAATTCAGGTCCATCCATCATCGGGACTTTGGCAAAAATATTTTTCACACCATAATAGCCATTATAGGTAATCTTTGGTTTTTGCCCTTTTTGTCCTTTGAAGGTTGTAATAAGAATAACACCGTTGGCACCACGGGAACCATAAATGGCTGTTGCCGAAGCATCCTTCAGAATGTCAACGCTTTTGATGTCGGATGGGTTAATATCGCCTATTGATCCGGCAAATGGAATACCATCCAAAACAACCAAAGGATCATTGGTTGCATTTATGGAACGGGTACCACGGATGCGGATTTGCATTGTAGCGCCAGGTTTAGAAGATGTTTGAGCCATTTCCACACCGGCAACGCGTCCCTGTAAAGCCTGAGTAAAATTTGATGCAGGAACCTCACGTACATCATCTCCTCCAACCGTTGCAACGGAACCTGTTACTGCTTCCCTGCGCTGTGTACCGTAACCAATAACAACAATTTCTTCCAGAGATTTAACATCAGGAGTCATTTGAACATTGATGGTGTTCTGGCCCTGAACGGGCATCCTCATGGAAGCGTATCCAACAAAGGAAAAGATGAGAACACTTTCGGTGCTGGGCACATCAATGGAATAACGGCCATCAATATCGCTTATAACCCCTGCAGTTGTTCCTTCAATTACAATGTTTACACCAATTAAAGGTTCACCATTGCTGGCATCAGTAATGGTACCTGTCACTTTCTTCTGTTGCAGTTCCGAACTTGGCAAAAGTACTACAACATTATCCGACATAATCTTATAGGTTACACTGGCATTAGCAAACAGTTCGTGCAAAATGTCGTCAACTTTCTTTTGCTGAACGTCAATATTAACCAGCTTATTCAAAGTGGTGAAATCGTCGTTATAGAAAAAACGAAATTCACTTTGCGACTCAATAGTTTTTAAAACTTCTCTGATAGTTTTATTCCTTAATTCCAGGTCCAGAAGGGTATTCTGTGAATACACATTAGCGGACACCTGAATAGCAAAGAAAAATGTGATTAAACAGCTTAGTTTCATAGTGAGTAGGAGTTTGTCAATTCTTTTCCGCGCGGGAAAGAAATAATAGTTATTTAGCTTTTTTTTCATAAATTTGAAAATGAATTAAATTACACAAAGGGTAAGATACACTCTCGCAAAGAACATCTTACCTGATTTATTCACAATGGGATAGAGAAGATACTGACCTATTTTCTTTATCCTTTTTTATTTTATTGTCTTTAGTTTTGCTTCATAGGCACATAGTAGTTAAAGATTAGTTATTGTTTAATAGTATATTCAGTTCTCAGTTCATCACTTTCAAATAGTTTTCGGTTCGTTTTTTATCAAGGTTTAGTGTTACCAATCCGTCTTTGATGGTGTATTCAACCGGAGCCATCAGCTTCAAAAAGTCCAGAATCTGTTCAAGTGTTTCCCTGCGTATGGTTCCGCTTATTTTATATTTTTTAATGGAGTCGGTTTTATATATGAACTTTACGTTGTAGCGTCGTTCGAGTTTTACGCATAATTCATCGAGATCTTCACGTTCAATCACCCATTTTTCGTCTTTCCACGAAGTGTACAAATTGGTTTCAACTTCCTTGTCAACCACTGCCGGAACATTTTCAACAGGCAGTTCGGTATTTTCTGAAGGTCTGAATTCCTGAACCTTCTGGACTATTTCTATTTCCTCCCTGGGTTCAACTTCTTTGCGTACATAGGTTAATTTCTGATTTGGTTTTAAAGCAATCTCGAACTTCTTTTTGTTTTTGTCAGTCCCTTCAATGCGCACAATACCTTCTACAAGGGTGGTTGTAATAGTACCTTCATCGGGATATGCCTTTACGTTGAACGATGTACCATAAGCTTTAACGCTCATCTCCGATGTTTTAACAATGAAAGGTTTTTCGGGGTTTGTTTTTACTTTGAAGTAAGCTTCGCCTTCGAGGTAAACATCGCGGTGGGACGAATTATAGTCCTGAGCATATTTTAAAGTACTACCGGCATTGAGCCAGACAATGGTACTGTCGGGGAGAACAAGTTTCGATTTTCCACCAAGAGGAGCCGAAACTTCGTTAATGGTATTAGCTGCTACTGCGGGGTGAGAGATTTTTCTCACTCCCCAGAAAGTTGCAGCACCACCAAGCAAAAAGCCAAGAGTGATAATTGCTGCAATTCTTGCGAATTTCTTCAGTTGTATAATAAATGCGCCCTGGTTCGAGTCCGGATTAATTGTTGCCTGTGCTTTTTCCCATGCTTTTTCGCTGTCGAAACGTGAATTATTCTGACCCAGGGAACTAATCTGCCAGGTTTCTTTCATCTGATTGTAATAAACTTTGTTGTTTGTATCCTGGCCGATCCATTGGTTCAAAAGAGCAATTTCTTCGGAAGATGCTTTTTCAGAAAGCACTTTGGCAATAAGCTCCTTATAAGTGTTATCTATATTTGAAAATTGATTGTCCATAAATTCTCGTTTCTATAAGTATGACAAAAAGTTTTAGGGTAGGGTGACAAAATATTTAAAGTTTTTTTAAATTTTTTTGGATAAGAAAAAAGAGCCTTGATTAGAAATGCAGTAAAATAAGTAGTTAAACAGGGTTTAGGAGATACGTTCACTCTTTTTGGTGAGAAGCCAGAAAAGAAATCCTTTTAATCCGAAGCCTGAGTCTATTTTGTTCTGATGGTCGGCGATTTTTTTACCAATAACGGTTCGAAGCTTTTCAAGTGCCCGGCTAATCTGGGTTTTTACTGTATTCACTGAAATGCCCAATAGCTCTGCTATTTGTTCGTGATGTAGTTTTTCAAAACGGCTCAGTTGAAAAATCCTCCGGCATTGGTCGGGTAAATCGTGGATGGTAGCATGAATATCCTGTTCAATGCCCTCATAAAAATAATAGTCGAGCGAAAATTCGGTTTCGGTATTTAACGTTAACTCAAAAGATTGGATAATTTCTTCCGAAAATTTATCGGAAAGACTTTTGATAACTTTGGAATGACGGATAAAATTGATGCATTGATTATGAACGCTCCTGAAAAGATATGCTTTGATAGATGTGCTGATTTCAATCTGTTCCCGCAGCTCCCAGAATTTAATAAGCACTTCCTGAACTATTTCCTCGGCTTCGGCATCAAGTTTTAAAAGGTCGTAAGCATAGGCACATAATGCCGGATAATGGCTTTTGAAAACAAGCTCAAAAGCTTTTTCATCCCCATCTTTAACCTTACTTAATACCTCTTTTTCTAACGAAGTCATGAAATAAAATTACAGGGCTAAATTAATTTATTTATGACAATATTGTTACGGGGAATGATTTATCGGAAAAAAAGTTGTGAAGCAGTCCTCAGACCACGGTGGCTCTGTTGCACAAAAATGTAGATTTGATTTTATGGTTTTTAAGGCTGAAAGCCTTGGATAATTCAGCCCGGGTCAAAGTGAAGCGACACCCCGGGTTTTAGGCGGCGTGAAAATATCCCAAAAAGAGCTTTAATTTTAACATCGCCGCAATTGTGCGTCCTTTTTAGTACCAACAATAATG
This sequence comes from Bacteroidota bacterium, assembly GCA_021779665.1. Lineage (GTDB taxonomy): Bacteria > Bacteroidota > Bacteroidia > Bacteroidales > JAAUTT01 > JAAUTT01. Next base: position 7,607 of record JAJYAG010000179.1, read on the forward strand.
TACAACAGAGCCACCACGGTCGACAGTCCACAGCAAAAAGTCAATTGTATCCGGAGGGTAGGGCATGGTCAAAAAAAGTTGAAAATTGTTGCATCGGTTTTCTTCTTTTTTTATTTCTCATAAATGATTATAAATTTGGTTACAGAACCTTTTTTTAAATCATGAAATTTTCAATCCCAACCTTAATTCTTGCGATTTGCATCTTTCTGGGATCATGCAAGCACACGATGAACAATACCCAAATAGTTCGGGAACCCAGGGATACCACTCCGGTCACGGCTCCACCTGCATCCTTAAAACTCGATCCTTTCTACAAAAAATATCTCGATGCCAATGGTATTCCGGTTATCAGCTCCTGGAGGGTCCCCGACTCGGTGTTACGCCAGGCAAAAAAGATAATTGTATTTATGACCAGGATGTTACCATCGCCGGTTTATCAAAAGTTAATCGACTCGAAAGTCCGACTGGGAGTAATGTCTCGCTACGAAGGGACGACCGATATTCCTGAGCACCGGTATCTGGCTGCCGACACTTCTATGAACTGGGATGTTCGTGCACGTGGATTGGGAGGTGATCTTACACTTCCGCTTACAACCTGTGCCGAAGAAAATATTTTGTGTTACCAGATTGATAAGTACCATGCCGAAGACATTCTCATTCATGAGTTTGCACACACCATTCATCTGGTAGGAGTTATCCAGGTTGACAGTACAATTAATAAACGGCTGCAAAAGGTGTTGGATAAATCGTTAGCCGCCGGGAAGTGGAAAAACACCTATGCTGCTACCAATGCAGAGGAATTCTGGGCCGAGGCTGTGCAGGACTGGTTCAATGTAAATGCCGAAGTTCCCAAACCCGATGGCAAGCACAACCATGTAAATACCCGCAAGGAACTGAAGGAGTACGATCCCGACCTTTACGCCATTCTAAAGGAATACTTTCCCGAAACAAAGGAAATGATCAGCTGCCATTCGGTGCCTTTTGAGGAATAATAAGCTTTCTTTATTTCTGTTTCGCCCTTATATATTTTGCCACTTCAACCAAAGGAGCATTCCAGATTTCTTTTTCGTTTTGTTTGAGATAGCGCACCAATTCCCGGTGAGCCTCAAGTGATACATTCAGGTTATGTTCGCCTCCAACCCCGTGAAACAGGAATACCAACAGCGTTCGCGATTGTTGTGCCTGTTTTACCAGATCAATCATGTAATGGCCGGCTTGACCGTTGATGCTATAGCATTTTATATCATCTAAATTGATTTCAATAATCTGTTGCATTCCTGATTGAACACCTCTTGCACCAACAAATTCATTTTCAATTTTTTTGTAATAGTTTACGGAATCAATCATTGCATCTCCGCAAGGGTAAGCAAAAGTTCTTTCGGTTTTTCCATCAATGGCATACAGAAGAGTGTTAGTAACTTTGATTTCGTTTACCGCCCTTTCAACAGAATACCGGCTCAGGTCCTTTTCTTTCGAAACCCAGGAGCGGCCTTCTTTTTGTCCGTCGCATGGATGGGTTAGAGAGTGGTTCCCGAGTTCGTGGCCATTGGCAGCCGCTTTTCTCCAGTCGGCCATGCGTAAGGCGATAGATTTCGCCTCTCCGGTGATGTAAAATGTACCCTTTATGCCAAATGTATCGAGATATGTTATCACATTGTCAAGATGTACATTCAGAGCATCGTCGTAAGTGAGCACAACAGCACATTGTTTGCCATTCCATGGTTTGATGGTTTGAGCGTTTGTATGGAAGATTCCTAATGTAGAGAGAATAACTGTTATCAGGCTGAAATACTTCATAGGTTTAAATGATTAATTGCAGATACAATATTAATATTATTTGCGCTGTTCTCTCAAAAAATGGTAATCGCAATTTTAAATGCCTTTTGAGTTTTTATGTGAAATAACTTTATCACTGTTGTCTGGTAAAAACTTGCATAAGAAGATTAAGAATAGATTTACCTGCGGTGAAGCGCCATCTACTCCTCCTTATTAAATCATGAAAGCCTTGTCATTTCGAGAATTTACCCCAGAAATTTGGGCATAATGCAGTAATGACAGTGGAATAGATCCCTCATTCCATTCGGGATGACTAATTTCGGCCTAAAAGCCTGTCATTCCGACGAAGGGAGGAATCTCTACTCAAATCTGTCATTGGTACCAAAGAGAGATCTCAAATTATTTTTTCCGGACTATAGTTTTCAAAATAATTAAATGATAAAAGATCGTTCCTAAAAACACTGAAAGTCGTAAATGGAATGCCGTTTTGATGCAGCATGAATAGTTTCTTCATGAAGCCAAAAATTCTTAACTTCAGCATTCAAATACCTTTAAATGAAAAGCACAATCAAAAAATCGAACAGGGTATCAGCCTTAATCGTTTTCTCCTTCATTTTTGCAGGGAGCTTTGCTCAACCTAATGATGCTGGTTTTGCTGAGGCTTTAAGAAACGGCAAACTTGTAAACGAAGGATTTAACCGCTGTATTAATTATGTTAATGGCTGGACGAAATATGCCGATCCCGCCACCGGACTTATTCCGCGAAATTTAAATGAGTCGAAAGATTTCTGGAATGCCTGGGATGCTGCGGCCGACAACTATCCTTTCATGGTACTCACCTCCTCCATACTAATGCCGGATTTTTTTAAAACCACCGCTTTGGATATGCTCCGAACGGAACAAAAACTAACTTCCCGGATCGGGAAACTGCCCGATACTTATTCCTTTTCCCGTAAAGGTTTTAAAAACGATTTGGCCGATTCCAGTCAGATTCTCTTCGGATCGGCCGAATATATGAAAGATGGCTTGATACCGCTCACTGAGTGGTTAGGACAGAGTCCCTGGAGTGATCGTATGCTCGAAATTCTGAATGATGTTCCCCGGATTACCCGTATTGTAAAGGATGTAAAAGGAAGTTGGTTTGGCAACAGCGCCGTTGTTGAGGTGAATGGCGATTTACTGCAGGTATTGGCGCGCATGTACTGGTTCACAGGTAACCGCGAATATCTCAGTTGGGCGGTAGAAATCGGAGATTATTATCTGAATGATGAACGACTGCCAACCACCCTGAGCCGTCTTCGCATTCGCGACCATGGCTGCGAAATAATTTCGGGTTTGTGCGAAGTTTATCTTGCAGCTTACTATGCAATGCCCGAAAAGCGAAACCAATGGCGCAGATATATCCATCGGATGCTGGACAGGATTCTCGAGGTAGGCCGAAACGAAGACGGACTCTTTTACGATGAAGTGAATCCGGTTACCGGAGAAATTCTTTCGAAACGGCTGGCAGACAATTTTGGCTATACGCTTAATGCTTATTACTTTGTATCGCAGATTGATTCTACGCCTGTTTACCGTGACGCTGTTCTAAAGGCTTTGGGTTCTCTTAACAATAAATACCGCAATCACGACTGGGAAGGCAATGCCGACGGATATGCCGATGCCATAGAAGGAACGTTGAACCTTTATAACCGCGAGCCAATAACCTCGGTAAAAGAGTGGCTCGATAGTGAGATCAAAGTATTGTGGAACTTTCAAAAGTCCGATGGAATAATTGAAGGCTGGCATGGCGACGGTAATTTTGCACGCACCACCATTATGTATTGTCTCTGGAAAACGCAGGGAATTATTCCGGCTCCATGGAATGATAAACTTATGATCGGAGCTGTAAATGATCGGGGGAGAATAAAGATAGCCCTGAGTTGTCCTTCAGGGTGGGAGGGAACATTAAAGTTCGATTCGCCCCGGTATAAAAACCTGATGCACTATCCAACCGATTATCCGCGCATCAATCAATACCAGCAATGGTTTACAATCGATTCGGCAAAAAGCTATAAGCTTCAGTCGGGGCAGGGGAAATCAAAGATTGTGAATGGGCAGGATTTAATTAAAGGGTTGCCCGTTAAGGTTAAACCGGGAGAAGTGTTGTATTTAACGGTTTACGAATAATAAAAAACCTGTTAGCCCGAAGCAGTGAGCTCCGGGTTACAGGTAATTCTAACCAACAATGAACTGTATAAAAGAGTAAAGTCGTTATTCTCTTATTTCACAAAATCAGCATTTTTCAGATAATCGGCGCTGAGCTTGATGGCTTCCAGCGAAGTTTTAAGTTTTTCGGCCATAACTTTTGGATCCTGTGGACCAAAAGGTGAACCCTGCCCGCCGGCGGGACGGTTTTTAGATAATTCCTTCATCACATCCTGCATGGTGCCGCCTTTAGCCTGAACACTTTTCATGGCATCCATAAAACCGGCCGATTGAGCTTTAGCTTCGGGGGTCATCTTTTCTTCAATCTCTACGAACCAGTCCTTATAGCCATTTTTATAGAATTGCCTGAAAATTGCTTCATAGTTTATCTTTCCGCTTTCGCCAATTACATATTCATCTTTTATGTGCAGTAGTTTAAACCGGTCCGGATATTTCTGAAGATAGGCAACCGGATCCTGTCCGCCCATGGTAATCCAGTAAACATCCATCTGGAAGAATACTTTATCAGAATCGGTGTTCTTTATCAGATAGTCCTCATAAAGCTGATTCGACCCGGCGACAGGCACAAATTCGAAACTGTGGTTGTGATACCCGAATTTTAGTCCTCTCTTATTGGCCTCTTCTCCAATTTTATTCAGCAGGTTGCACTCTTCTTTCAGACCTTCAAAATTCCCCGACCAGATATTCATGGGAAAAACCACATATTTACACCCCATAATTTTATGATCATCAAAAACTTTTCCCCAGGCCTGCAATGAGCCTTCAACATCCTTAATGTCGAATTTGGCACGGGCATGACTCGAAATAATGTCAAGTCCGTACTTTTTGGCTAAAGCAGCATACTCGGCAGGTTTGTAGTTGGCAACCGTGCCATTACCGGCGTTGTAATTGGATATTTCCATGGTGGTGTAACCATCGTCAGCCAGGGCTTTAAACGAACCTTCAATGTCGGTTTCAAGTCCTTTTACTGAATAGGTTGCTATTCCAAGCTGCTTTTTAGGAACTGAGGTTCCAAAGGTTGATGAAAAGGTAAAAAGCAATATCGATGGGATGATTGTAAATAGAAAAGCTTTCATATATTCCATTTTATGTATTTAATATACAGTCAAATTTAGGATATTATTACGTATATTATACAAAATAACAGAAAACTTTTTCACTGGTTATTGAAATTTTTATATCGCTATAATATTCAGAACTAAGAGATTTAAAAGGAAGGTTTTGGATATTAGAATTTTTTCGTATGTTTACGCCACTGAAAATACTGACCTTTCTTTAAATCTCCGCCACTGCTCGCATGGTGAATTTATGGGAGATTAATTATTATTGTGTAGATTCACTACATAAGATATTTAGCACAAAAAAATTTATTGAACATGAGAACTGCAGTTTTTGCGTTTATCCTGGTTTTATTAACCGGGAGTATTGTAGCTGAAGATGGTCATAATCTATGGTTAAGGTATAAAAGTTCAAAACCGGTAACCATAGTATGCTCTAAAACTTCGCCTGTGCTTAACATTGCCCGAAACGAACTGGAGCAGGGCTGGGCTGGAAAAGCCGGCGAGACAGTAACTTTGAATATTAAAAAAGATAAGGCTTTAAAGACAGATGGCTTTCGGCTAAAAGGTAATGCTATAGAGGCAAACACCGAAACCGGCATATTATATGGTGTGTACGAGCTTCTGCGTCAGCAGCAGACCGGCCGCGTTATCCAGCAGGAGATATTCAATCCGTCGTATGAGCTACGGCTTTTAAATCACTGGGACAATCCCGATGGCTCCATCGAGCGTGGCTATGCCGGAAAATCCTTATTCTGGCATAAGGGTGAAAATTCGCTTGAAGTTACCGATAGCGATAAGGCCTTATGGCAGGAGTATGCCAGAGCCAATGCATCCATTGGTATTAACGGGAGTGTCCTGAACAACGTAAATGCCTCGCCACTCATCCTTACCAAAGAATACTTAGCCAAAGTGAAAGCCATCGCTGAAGTGCTCCGGCCTTATGGTATCAAAACATTTCTTTCAATCAAGTTTTCGTCGCCTGCTTTAATTGGAGGATTAAAAACGTCCGATCCTTTGGACCCTGAAGTAATAAAATGGTGGAAAGAAAAGGTTAAGGAAGTTTACAGCATCATCCCCGATTTTGGTGGTTTTCTTGTCAAAGCCAACAGCGAAGGTCAGCCGGGGCCGCAGGATTTTGGCCGAACCCATGCCGATGGTGCAAACATGCTGGCCGATGCCCTTAAGCCTTTTGGCGGAATAGTAATGTGGCGGGCCTTTGTTTACAGTCCTTCGGACGCTGACAGAGCCAAGCAGGCCTATAACGAATTTATGCCGCTGGATGGTCAGTTTCGCGACAATGTAATTATTCAGGTCAAGAACGGACCTATCGATTTTCAGCCACGGGAGCCATTCAGCCCTTTGTTCGGCGCCATGAGAAAGACTTCGGTCATGCCCGAGCTGCAGATTACGCAGGAATATCTGGGGCATTCGGTACATCTTGTATTTCTGTCGCCCATGTGGGAAGAATGTCTCAAGAGCGACACCTATCAACTTGGCGAAGGCAGCACAGTTGCCCGATGCACCGATGGAAGCCTTTTACCTCAAAAACATACCGCCATTGCTGG
>JAJYAG010000180.1 GCA_021779665.1 Bacteroidota bacterium
CACAGAAGGCATTGATGGATACCGGCTTACGGGCTCAATGAAAACTTATCCTCAGATCATGTCATTTAACTGTTTCATTAACCCGGGATCGTACTTGTATGGGCATCAGGGTTATTTTACCTGGAAGTACAGGCTGCGTTCGTCCGACTGGGTTGGCTCCAATGTTTTAGGAACGCATTATAACTTTAAACTTATGCGTTATGCCGAAGTGCTCTTACTTGCTGCCGAAGCCTCTATCAAATCGGGTGACGAAGCAAGTGCAAGGGATTATGTAAACCAGGTTCGCATCAGAGCTCAGGTACCAATATTTACATCGGCCATAACCATGGATAATATTAAAAATGAGAAGCGTCTCGAATTATGGATGGAACAGGTACGTTACCAGGACATACTCCGCTGGGGAGACGCTCCCTCGTTGCTGGCACAACAAGGCAAAGATATCCCCAGCTTTTACGGGCTTAAGCAGGATGGTACCTACGATATCAGGATCACTTATTCCAATTCGGCTTACGGGTTTAAAACCGGTAAACACGAACTGCTTCCTATGCCACAAAGCGAAATGAACGTTAACGACAATCTAATCCAGAATCCTGGATGGTAGCCTTGTTGTAGTTAGTTGGTTGAAGACATCGGAATCGCAAAGGTCAAAGTCTGAGCGATTCCATGTCTTTGTTTAATTTTTAAAAACCTGCACCATGTATACTTTTTTATCTGTTTAATTCACAAATTAAAAACACCTCACCCTATCCCGAAAGCTTTCGGAACCCTCTCCTCCAAGGAGAGGAACTTTGAAGAGCAACGAATTTAAATTTGAGCGTTCTTTCTCCCCTCTCTTTTAGGAGAGGGGTTGGGGGTGAGGTTGTTAAGATTCTGTGAATTATGCAGATAATAACGAAATCCTGAAATAAAATAATTCCTAATTTAGCTACATTTATTATGTAAAAAGTACACAAAAAGATGTATTATTGGTCTTATATTTAGATTAATGGATAATTAGAGATAATCAGAAAATTCCTCAATAAATTAAACACATTAAAATGAAAAAAAAATTCCTTTTATTAATTTTATCGGCAATACTTTGCCTAAACATGTACCCGCAACAAGCACTCTGGGACCGGACTGAAATTATTTCGCCTGAAATAAAAGCCGATAATTCGGTAATCTTCCGCGTTATGGCGCCCAATGCAGATACGGTGAGAATTACCGGAGATTTTCTGCCCACAGAAAAGATGAAAACCCAATATGGAGAATTCGACGGACCGGGGAAAGCCCTGTTAACAAAGGACGACAAAGGTATTTGGAGTTTTACTTCTGCTGTTTTAAAACCGGAGCTGTATTCCTATTCATTTATCATCGACGGGTTCAATACCACCGACCCGAATAACCCGTTTATCTTACGCGACGTTGCCTCGGTTACAAACATTTTCATCATTGGCGGAGGGCATGCTGATTTGTACAAGGTGAATGACATTCCGCACGGAACAGTATCGAAACGCTGGTACGATTCGCCTGGTTTAGGAATGGATCGCCGTATTACCATTTATACACCGCCCGGTTACGAGAGCAGCAAGGATAAATATCCGGTTTTATATTTGTTACATGGCGCTGGTGGCGATGAGGAAGCCTGGACTACACTGGGTAGGACCGCCCAGATCATGGACAATTTGATTGCGCAGGGAAAAGTAAAACCGATGGTTATTGTGATGCCAAACGGAAACGTGATTCAGGATGCTGCTCCCGGCGAAGGGCACCAGGGTTTTTACAAACCACAGTTTATGGTTGCCAAAACCATGGATGGAACTTACGAAGCCAATTTTATGGATATCATTAAATTTGTGGAAGCCAACTACCGCGTAAAAGCTGACAAAGCTAACCGCGCTGTTGCCGGTCTTTCGATGGGCGGTTTCCACTCGCTGCACATTTCGCGATACTATCCGAATACTTTTGATTATGTGGGTCTTTTCTCGGCTGCTATTTTACCAAACCAAAATGTGAGCAGTCCGGTTTATAACGATATCGACGGCACTTTGAAAAAACAGATGGCCAATGGACTCAAATTGTACTGGATAGGCATGGGAAAAACAGATTTCCTCTATCAAAGCGGTGTAGACTACCGCAAAAAACTCGACGGAATGGGATTCAAATATACCTATGTTGAATCCGAAGGCGGCCACATCTGGAGAAACTGGCGGGTTTATCTTTCCCAATTCACACCATTATTATTCAAATAATTGGGTCTCCCGGTACCTATCGGGAGGTGCACAGCCAATTCAGCTTTGGTCTATTTGAAATTTGTCCTGGCTGTTAGCTGTCGTCTGTGGTGGCTATGTTGCACAGAAATGTAAATTTGATTTTATGTTTTAAGGCTGAAGGCCTTGGATAATGCAGCCCAGGGCAAAGCGAAACGGCGCCCTGGGTTAATCAAACAGAATTTTTTGGCGGCGTGAAAATATGTTAAAAAAGGCTCTATGCTTAACATCGCCGCAATTGTGATTCTATTAATATCAAAAATAATATACAACAGTGCCTCTGAGGATTGTGGACATACCTATTTCTTAAGAGCTTCAATCAAAAAAAAAAAGTCTATGAAAAAATTTCTCACAATCATCTTTGTCCTTGCATTTATTCCGGAAATTCAAGCACAGGAAGTCAGCAATTTTATGAACCAGAAACCCATCGTTTCACCTGAAATTGTAGCAAAGGAAGTGACCTTCCGGTTAATGGCTCCCAATGCCGACACTGTGAAAATTAACGGGGGTTTTACGCCAACAGTTAAAATGAAAACTTCATTCGGGGAAATGGATGTACCGGGCAGTGTTAATCTCACTAAAGATGAAAAAGGCCTTTGGTCAATCACCCTGCCGCTTCCTGAGCCCGAGCTTTATACCTATAGTTTTATTGTTGACGGTGTGTCTGTTAACGATCCGGCCAACATTTTTATGCAACGCGACGGTACCCGCTATTTAAGTGTTCTGCTTGTTCCGGGTAAAAAAACTGAAAATTATTCAGAGGCCAAACAACGGGGCAACCTGCATCAGGTGTGGTACGAATCGCCAACTATCGGGCTTAACCGTCGCATGTTTGTTTACACTCCATATGGTTACGAAACCAGTGGGAAAAAGTACCCTGTTCTTTACCTGTTGCATGGTGCCGGTGGCGACGAAGATGCGTGGACTACCATGGGCCGTGCCCGTCAGATACTCGACAACCTGATTGAAAAGGGCCTGGCCGTTCCAATGATTTGTGTAATGCCAAATGGCAATCCAAACCAAATGGCAGCTAAAACAACTATGCTGCCCGAAGGTGAATTCAATTTCAGGGATCCGTCGAAACAGAATCTTTACATCAATAGCATTGCAAAAGATATTGTTCCTTACATCGAAAAAAATTACCGGGTAATTGCAGACCCCAATCACCGCGCCATATCAGGTCTTTCAATGGGTGGCGGGCACACCATCGCGCTGGCTAATGAATATCCTGGTATGTTCCAGTATATCTGTCCTTTAAGCATGGGTTTGTGGAATGAACAACCTGAAATCGATGCCAAACTACAGGGTTTGAAAAAAGCTGGTTATAAGTTGTATTGGTTAGCCTGTGGTAATACCGATTTTGTTTACGATAGCGCCAGAAAGCTCGATGCAAAATTGACCGAAAACGGATTGAAGCATACCTTTTATGTTACCGAAGGTGGACACACCTGGGCTAACTGGCGCTTGTATCTTAACACTTTGCGCCCATGTTATTCAAATAGCAAAATTCAGCGACTGCACATTTAAAAAAAGTAACTGATGAGCGCCAGCGAATAAGAGCCAATAAAAATAATTTTCAGGCGAAATATGATGTAATTTTAGACATTAAGAACAAACATTTACTTATGAAAACTAACAGAAGAAATTTCTTCCAGACTTTGGGGGTTGGAGCTGCCGGACTTGGATTAAGCTCTGTACCACTCATTTCAAGAGCAACAACTTTAGAAAAAGGAGAAAAAGACGATCAACAATTGCTAATTGGTGATAACATTGCCATTGCTGACACCAAATATGGAAAAGTAAAGGGATTTATCCTTCGCGGAATTGTTAATTTTCGCGGAATACCTTATGGTGCCGATACTTCCGGCAAAAATCGATTTATGCCGCCTCAACCACCCAAACCCTGGACAACCATTTTACCGGCAGTTTGGTGGGGAAATACCGCTCCGCAAATTATGGATAACCGTTACGCCAATGCTTATGCTTCGTTTGCCGACCACTGGAACTACGACGATGTGAGTGAAGACTGCCTCAAACTGAATGTCTGGACTCCGGCCATCGACGGGAAGAAACGTCCTGTTCTTGTATGGCTCCATGGAGGCGGTTACACAAATGGCAATGGAATTGAACAAGACGGATATGATGGTGAAAACCTCAGCCGGAAAGGCGATATAGTGTTTGTATCCATCAATCACCGTTTAGGCCCTATTGGTTTTTCTGATCTTTCAGGAGTTGGGGGCGAAAAATACAAAGATTCGGCAAATGTGGGAGCTTTGGATATGGTTGCAGCCCTGGAATGGGTGCGCGATAACATCTCCGGTTTCGGAGGGGATCCCGGTAATGTTACAATTATGGGGCAATCGGGCGGCGGAGCCAAAGTTTGTGTTTTGTTAGCCATGCCAAAAGCCAGAGGTTTGTTCCATAAAGCAGTTCCATTGAGCGGTTCAACCATTAAGGCAATGGATCAGAAAGCTTCTCAAAAGCTGGGTGAATATATTATCAAAGAAGCTGGTTTCGATACTTCGCAAGTGGATAAGCTTCAGGAGATGCCCTGGAAAGATTACATTTTGCTGGCTAACAAAGCAGCTCAAAAGTTTGCTGCCGAAAATGCAGGGGTAGGAGTTCGTGGCGGGTTCAGCCCCGTAGCCGATGGCGTAAATATTGTAAAAGGCCAGTTCTTTAGTGAACCCGGCGGACTTTCGGCGGATGTTCCAATGCTGATTTGCACAACCTTCCACGAATGGGGGATGGCCCGCACCATGCCTGAAATGGAACTCATTACACGCGAAAAAGCAATTGACATGCTGAAAGAACGTGCCGGAATGGGTGGCGGGCTTGGCGATAAAGCTGCATCGGTTTACGATGGATATGCGAAAGCCTTCCCCAAAGCCAAACCTATTGAAATTCTCACTTTGGTGAGCAGCAACCGTAAAGGGGTTATAGATACTGCCAATGCCAAAGCATCGCAGAAGGCTCCGGTTTACCTGGCCTGGTTCGGCTGGGAACCACCTCTGTTCAACAACAGGATGCGCGCATTCCACTGCCTGGATATTTGTTTTTGGTTTGCCAACACCGATCTGATGCTGACTCACACTGGCGGAGGAAAACGACCCAGGGCTTTGTCCGATAAAATGTCGGGAGCTTTGTTGCAATTTATGAAAACAGGTAACCCAAACAATGGAGGCCTTCCAACCTGGAAAGCCTATTCAACCGAAAAAGGAGAAACCATGATATTAAATGATACTTGCGAGTTGAAGAACGATCCGGACAGGGAGGCCCGAAAGTCATTGGGTTAGCAGGTTCATCTAACCTATCTAATTCACAAATTTGAAACACCTCACCCTAATCCCTCTCCTCCAAGGAGAGGGACTTTAAAGAGCTACTAATTTAAATTTGTGCGTTCTTTCTCCCCTCTCTTTCAGGAGAGGGGCTGGGGGTGAGGTCGTTAAGATTTGGTGAATTATGCAGGCTAAAAAGATTAATATCCAGAATTCATAAAAATAAAGTTAATAAAATGAAGAAAACATCAGAAATTCTCCTATTAGCAGTTTTTACTTTTTATGTTACAAACTGTGCCATGGCGCAGCAACATAAATCGAAACTGCTTCAATTCGACAGTCAAATTGACAACCTGATCAGCCAGATGACACTGGAAGAAAAAGTTAATATGCTCCACGGCAAGCACATGTTTGTTTCCAGTGGTGTTGAGCGACTTGGTATTGCCGATATGATATATGCCGACGGGCCTTTTGGTATCCGCGAAGAGATGCAACCCGACAGCTGGATGCCACTGAATCTGGAAAACGATAAAGCCACCTTTTTTCCGACAGGTTCAGCGCTTGCTGCTACCTGGTGTCCCGAACTTGCCTACAAATATGGTACAGGGATGGCACACGAGGCACGCTTACGGGGGAAAGATATGATTTTGGGGCCGGCTATTAATATCCAGCGCATTCCTACCGGAGGAAGAACTTACGAATATCTCAGTGAGGACCCTTATCTGAGTTCGAAACTTGCAGTTGGGTATGTTAAAGGTGTTCAGGATAACGGCGTTGCTGCCTGTGTAAAACACTATGCGCTCAACAACCAGGAAAATAACCGGGGTACCGTAAATGTTATTATTGGAGAACGGGCCATGCGCGAAATTTACCTTGCTCCCTTCCGGGCATCAGTTGAAGAAGCTGATGCTTACGGTATCATGCCGGCCTATAACAAAGTAAACGGGGAATGGTGCTCGGAAAACAATATTTTGTTAAACCAGATTCTGCGCAAAGAATGGGGATTTGCAGGATTTACCGTTTCCGACTGGGGCGGAACCCATAGTACTGTTGACGCAATAACTAGTGGACTTAACGTTGAAATGCCAACTAAAAAGTTTTTAGGACAAGCTTTGCTGGACTCTGTAAAAGCTGGAAAAGTTTCGGAGGAAGTTATTAATCAGCGGGTGCGTGAGATTTTGAGGGTACGGTTGGCCATAAAACCAATACCGGCAGCAGAGGCCAATAAGGAAATAACTTCCCAGCCCCAACAGCAAAAAATAGCGTATGAAGTGGCTACTAAATCAATTGTTCTGTTAAAAAACGAAGGAGTACTCCCGTTAAACTTATCGAAAAAGAAGGTTATTGCCGTAATCGGTGCCAATGCCGAGCAAATTATGGCTACAGGCGGTGTGGGTGCCGGAGTGAAAGCTCTTTACGAAGTCACCCCAATGCAAGGGTTAAAAAACAAAATAGGAGATCGGGCTCAATTGCTCTATGCCAAAGGTTACGAGCCGGTCACTTTTAGTTTTGCCGACATGTACAAGAAAAAAACACCGGAGGAAATCGAAAAGGCAAATAAGGAAAAACAAGTCAAAGCTCAGAAGCTAACCCAGGAAGCGGTGGAACTTGCCTCAAAAGCTGACCTTGTAATTTTTGTTGCCGGAAATAACCGAGCTGTCGAAACAGAAGCCATTGACAGAAAAGACATATTTTTACCCTCGGGCCAGGATGAGTTGATCAGGAAAATTGCCGAAGTCAATCCCAATATAATAACTGTATTAACGAGTGGTGCTCCCAATGATCTTAATGTTGTAAAACCTCTCTCTAAAGCCCTTCTCATATCGTGGTTCAATGGCTCCGAAGGAGGAAATGCTTTGGCCGATGTGCTGATAGGAAATATCTCCCCGAGTGGTCGCTTGCCTTTTACACTTCCTGTAAAATTGGAAGACTCACCTGCTTATGCATTGAAAAATTACCCGCAAGGTGTTAAAAACACCGATGTCTTTACTGATTTGGTATCTACCACTGATGGAAAGGATAACCAAAAAAAGAAGGACGAAATTTCAAACGATCCCAACACTGCCTATTATTCGGAAGAGTCGCTGGTAGGCTATCGGTGGTTCGATACCAAAAATATTCCGGTAATGTATCCTTTTGGTTTCGGTCTCACCTATACCATTTTTGAATATTCAAAAGTTAAAACCGATAAAGATAAATATGGGAAGGACGATGTGATAACCCTGTCTTTTGAATTGAAGAATAAAGGAAAAATAGCTGCAGATGAAGTGGTACAGGTTTACGTTCACCGCATAAATCCGTCGGTTGAATGGCCGGCAAAAGAGCTGAAGGCATTTTCGAGGGTATCTTTAAATCCGGGGGAAACAAAAACAGTTGCACTTAAGGTTCCTGTAAAAGAACTTATGTATTGGAATGATAAGAAGCAGAGCTGGGATTACGATCCTTGTAAATCAGAGTTAATGGTTGGTTCTTCGGTCGACGAAATCAAACTTAAAAAAGAAATTGTAACCGAATAATTTCTGGTTAGATGCGAAAAAAATAACGGTATTACGAGAGGCATCTTATGACTGCTCGTAATACCGTTTCTGTTAACATTGTCAGGTAATTACCCGACTTTAAGCTTGGCACTAAGAGTTCCCGATCGTAATGTTTTGGTCTTAAGATTACTTCGCACCTGGAGTTGATAAGTTCCTTGCATAAGGTCGCCTGGGACTTTGATATACAACTGCGAGAAAGAATTTTTGAATATCTCTTCAACCTTGTAAGCATGATTATTTCCGTCCATTAACAGAAACACGCCCTGTTCAGGGTCGCTTTCGTCAAATTGTAACCGTTTTCCCTGAACTATACCCATCACCCCGGGTGTTAACAGGGAATTCTTCGCTCCATTCCCCATATTTGTAAATCCGGTTAAAAGGGGCCCCGGGACATTGCTTTTCACCTTGGTTGTTTTAATATTTTCTGCAAAGGCTTTAAGACGTTTACCAGGACGAAGGTTAATTTTTACTTTATGCCTGGAGGGATAAAAATGATCCTCCTGATTTTTGAAATCGCCCGATATACTGCACTGTGCATAAAATAAAGGCGTGTTCACCACCCCTCCGTCTTCGAGAATAAACTCGATTTCACTCATAAACAATTCCAGTGTTGCCAATGCCTCTCCCCGTGTAATTCCTGCTCTTCTTTCCACCATTTGATCTATAATCCGGTCGAGATCATAGGTATTCCTGTTTTTTATTAATGCCCTGAATGTTTCGGAATTCTTCCTTATAACTTTATTGGGATAGATAGCATACGAAAGTGACATAGGTAATAAGTTAGGTTTGCCCTATAAAGATATACTAATATTATATATATAATCTTCGAATTATTATATACATAATACAATTAATATTATAAGTATAATATATGCAGGTTATAAATATAATCCGCATTATTATCAGCTTGACTTGCCTGATTTAACTTTTATAGATATGTACAGGTGATTATTACCCGTAAATTCCCGAAAATGGAACCGGTTGGTTGCTTCATTTACTCCCTGAGTGAATAAAACGGTCTTATTATCAGGAGCTGATGTGATTAATTCTCCAGACCCAGGTATTTTGAGAAAGAAGCTGCACATTGAATAAAATGGTCCTGGTCTCCGGAGAGATATTTTTTGATTTCGAATAAATGGCTACAACCGGCCTGCCTAAATATTGTTTTAAGATTTTCATTCTGTTCGATATCCGAATTAATGAATAGGTTTAATTTATCTATTCCCAGGTACTTTTTATCTTCTTTTTGAATGCCCAGTAAGGTTTCGAGTTTATTTCCCTCCGGCGTACTGTTATTGGTAAGAAAAAGAAATGTACGGATCAGCACCTTATCTCCTATAATACAAGCTTTTAAATATCCCACCTTTAAAGAATTGAATTTGCACGAGATGAGAATACCATCTCCTTCGACTGGGGATACTTCACAGTTGATTATCGCAGATGCGATCAGGAAAAAATTTAATTTATGAAAATTGTCCCCGAGACGTTCTTTTATACGATCAACGGCATGTTTTTGAATATACACCTTCAAAGGGAATTTATTTAAAAGACCCTGTCTTCCGAGTTTTTCCGGAGTTACCGACAACCACTTGATGCCCTCTTCTGTACCTAATCCAACCCTGAAGATACTTCTTTTATTACCGTCGACTTCCAGACATTCCGATTCGGGTTTTTCTATATGAACCAGGTAGTTGTTGTAAAGGTCCGAATTATTTATATCGCCCGAAGGTTGTTTATTTACAGGTTCGATCCATGCTATTCTCTCAGTGATATGGGTAAACTTCCAGGCGAGTTGTTTAACTAGTTTGTCTACCAGTTCTATTGCATGTACCCTTTTGATATTGTATCCATTATTAAATAAAGGAAATCTTTCTAAAAACTTATGGGCATTGGGGAAGGAATCATCTTGAATATTTCTCCAGGAAAGGTATATTGTTTCAACAAATGTATAGAAATCGTATAAACTAATCTGAAAACCCTCATTATCAATCGTAACCATGGTCTGTTTTAAAATTTTGGTCATATAATCATTTGCTGATTTAACAGTGTCTCCATCCATAGGATATCCACCTATTTCTGCAAATTTTAGTTTAAGGGGACGAAGACGGGTAAGTTATAAAATTTCGGTTTCATGGGGTCGAAGCAGATGGAATGCAGGTTCGGATGAGATAGAATCCATCACTGATTTCAATTTTTGTAAGTAAATATTTTTTTGGCAGGCTTGTTCCTGTTTGATTTGTTGTGGGGCCTTTCCCTTTGCTTTTTTCTTCATAGGTTAGTGTTTTGTTTGCAGTATTTCAGTTAAAGGAGATATAAAAATAGGAAAAACAGGAAAAGTGAGAATTAACATTAAGAAATGGTTCAGAGATGTTGGTAATTAAAACTAATTATAAAGTGAATAAATGGCTGAAGAAAAGTTCACCCCCCATGATAAATACATAGACGCTGGTGCTCCGATGCAAGCAACGGATTTCGTTTCAACCGGTAGCTCAAGCTGGGTCGTACCGACCATTTGAGCTCCTATTTATTGCCTGCTGGCTTATTATTCATTTCAGTCATTATGTTGTCATAATCATTATCAATGTTAATGTCAAAATTCCAACTATTGTCGTAAATCTTCCCATTTTTTTGGATTTAGTCCAACCTGCTAAAGAAATCATTGTAATCAATGATATAATTCCTAAATAAAAGGAAATAACTCCGACAATTCGTGGAAGTAATAAATCATTTTCAACTACTTTAAAAGGATGTCCATTAGTTGTTTTCATAAGAAGATTAGTCATTGCAAAAACAGTAATTAAAAAGAAACTTGCAGCTAAAGTTGAAGCACTCAATATTGTTTTAGATAATCTGGTATTCAAATCGGAAACTATAAGATTTGCAATTACAGCAATCGAAAATCCACCAAGAAACGAACTAATCGTAATCGTTTGTTCAGCAAGTTTATTCCAGTATTCAAAAGTAAGCTCGGTCATATATTCAGTTGTTTTATTATTTCAAATTCCGTTTATAAATATTGGATTAATTGCTAATGGTTCACATATATTCTCATTCATACGTAATGTTTTTCAGCTTGCAGCTAACGGTGGCAATATGGCCTGAAAGGGAATGCGGAGAACGTCACTATCAAGATACAATGAAATTGATGCGGGTGATGAGCTACGCATACCACTAATGCCCTTTTTGGCTATATTGCATGTTAGGGGCTGGGCTTTCTTGTAATATATTCTTATTCTTTAAATAATCCATAAACCTGTAGCCTCGGTATCTACATGTTTGTTCAATTGATGATAATATCATATATGAAATTATAGATTTTTCAGTAAAAATTCGATTGCCTTTTTCTCTATGCTTTGCAAATGATTTAATAGCATATTCTGCGTTATTATTATGCCACGGAACATTATCAAAATTTAAAAAAGTAAAAAGTTTCTCCCGATTTTTTAAGAACCTATTCTGATATTTAACTGCTAAATCAGATGAGAAATTATTTTTCATAATGGTATTATAAAAAATATCAACTGTTTTTTGATGTTTTTTAAGATAGTACTTTTTAAGACCATATTTATCAATAGTTGCAACAATCTCTTTTAGAAGTTTTCCAAATTCAATAACAATCTGCTTTAATTCACTATCAAATTGATTATAAAAAAAATCAGAATTTAAATCACGAAGCAAATGTACTATGCATTTTTGCTGAGCTTGAGGTAATCCGTCATAACCTTTATAAAAATCTGATAATATAACTCCTTTAAAGTTATTAAGAAAGTCTTTTAGAAAATCAGCCTTTCTATCTTCTCTAAAAAGGTAAAATACTGAATTCATATTTGAAAATACCCAAACATAACCTTTCCTTTTTTTATCCAACTTAATTTCAGTTTCATCAATCTGCATTAAATTACTGTTTATTAATTCATCTCGTATAAAATTATATGTATTTATACATTGTGTAGCAATTTCATCCTTAAATTCAAAGACCCGAATCTTGTTAATGTTTATATTAAAGTCTAATAATGATTCAGCTATAGAATTAAAACTAACATTATAAGCAATATGTTGATTTACACAATAATTCTTTAAATCAATACCATACATTTTTAAATGTAAAACGTTCTTGGAACTAAAAACAGCTGAACATTTATTACATTTTACAGCTCCTCCATTGTACTGAGTAACCCATCTTTTAATCCCGTTATGCATGAACTTCAAATCAATTACAGTTCTGCTTGAATGGCTCACCCTACTTCTTAGGTTTTTTTTAGCAACAGTTTTACAATTAGGACATATTTTTGGAAAAACTTCAATTATTTCATTTGGAGGTATTTTATTAATTTTATTTCGATGTCGCTGTTTATAGCTTTTAAGAGAAGTATTATTGGTACGAATATAAATTTTGTTCTGATTGTATGTGAAATACGAAAGCTTATTTATTTCATTTAAAGTTTTTTCAAAGTAATCATCTGTCTTTCTCCAATTATATACACTTTCTCGTCTTAGACTTGAAATAGTAATATATGATTCTTTATTGTTTTTTATATCAATAAGTGTGTCAAATAGAACTTTTAAAGCCAAACAATCATCTCTATTATATTTAATTAATGCATCTTTTACGTTAGGATTTTTTTTTGATTCCCATAGTTTTCGGTAAATTATTGCATCTAATCCATCTGAAATGTTAGTACTCCATTTAAATCCTAAATGATTTGCTAAATCCTTAAGACTATTAGATAAAGTTGGAAAATAAACATTACCTGATAATATCCCCAATACATTTACACACTTGTTTTTCGGAATAATATAATTCTTTTTCTTTAGCTCATTAAATAGTTTGTTTTCTGCACTTCCAAAGTAATAAATTATTGAATCATCGTAGATTAAAAAAGAATATAATTCTACTAAGATTTTATCAAACTCAATTTGGGTATTTACCCAATAATACTTATGATTCTGCTTATTCTTATTGATAATATATAAACCTATGAGATAGATAAAATTTTCAGCAGGAAGATATTCTATATCAATGAAAATCTTATTTTCTGATTCTATAATGTCTGGAACCTCCCATGCATAAATCCTATTTTCTCTAATTGACAAAGCCCTTAACTCATGATAATATTTTTTTACATTCTTTCTTGGTCTAAAAGTATATGAGAGTTGCTCAATGGAGAAAATTCCATTGTTATTATATTTTTTAACCACTTTCTCATTTGTTCCTCCTAAAAGACTTATGCAATTTTTGGACTTTAAACTTTCATTACAATCCTTTTTATAATAACAGACCCTACACGCATCATTCTTGAAAATTTCGCTGTGGTCTCTGTATTTTCCTTTATTAAATTCTTCATATGAAGCTAATATCTTTTTTGTTTCCCTTCTGAAATATCCAATATTAACCTTTTGCACATTTAAGCTTGAATTGTAAAAATAAAAGAGGTCTATAGTTACTTTCAACAGGTCTGAATACAATTGGCACAATGAAGAATAATACAGTTTTGCCCTATTGGTTAATGATTCGGAATAGTCATAGAATATTGGAATTATCAAAAGTTTAGCATCAACCTTCTCAATCTTAAAGAAGTCTATAGCTAATTTATAATCTCCCCAATCTATTAGACTGTTTGAATAATAATATCCAGAATCAAGCGAGAAAAGTTCTACTATGGAATATAAGTTCTGGAAATTATATTTATGTTTAAGCTCCTTTCTTATTTTTATTTTTTGATTTTCTATCATCTGTTCATAAGTAGACAATATATAATCTCTTTCTTGTATAATCAGTTTGGCCTTATACAAACAATCAAGATATGATTTTATTATCTCATTATGCGTCATTGGTGGTATTTCTTTGCCTTGCCCCTAACGGTGACAATATGCCCAGAAAGGGAATGCGGTGAGATTCGCTGTCTGCCCGATGGCAACCAATTGCGGGCGATGAGCTTCGCATACCGAAGAAACCCTCGTATGTTTGTAAAGTTATTTAGTCAATTCAAATATAATCATAAGTGGTAAATTTGAACACATAACAGGAAAGGAAAGCGCGGGAATAGCATGAAACCCTTGATAACATTCATTGTATGTCGGC
>JAJYAG010000181.1 GCA_021779665.1 Bacteroidota bacterium
GCCATTCAGTGCCTCTCTGCATAAGGACAATTTTTATGCAACACAGTTTCATCCTGAAAAAAGTGGTGATGTTGGATCGAGGATACTCCAAAACTTTTTGAACCTATGAGAATAATTCCTGCTATCGATATAATTGGGGGAAAGTGTGTGCGACTTAGTCAAGGCGAATACGAAAGCAAAAAGGTTTATCACGAAAATCCGCTTGATGTTGCTAAGATGTTTGAAGACAGTGGTATTAAATACCTGCATCTGGTCGATCTCGATGGAGCCAAAGCAAAACATGTTGTTAACCTGAAGGTTTTGCAGGATATTGTCTCCAAAACAAATCTTATTGTTGATTTTGGAGGTGGTATTAAAAGCGACGCTGATATCGAAGCTGTTTTCGAAAATGGCGCTGCGCAGGTAACTGTTGGTAGTTTGGCAGTCAGTAATCCTGAAAAAATGGAGCAATGGTTGGCTGAGTATGGTTCTCAAAAAATAATCCTTGGTGCCGATGCCAAAGATGGCAAGGTTGCAATCTCCGGCTGGCAAACAATTTCGTCCCAAAGCTTAACTGAATTTATCAGCGGCTATGCTTCCAAAAGTGTTGAATATGTGATTTGTACTGATATTTCTAAAGATGGTATGCTTCAGGGCTCTTCTGTTGATTTGTACCGGCAGTTACGCAGTGAATTTCCAACACTCAGATTTGTAGTCAGTGGTGGCGTGACAAGCATTTTAGAATTATCAGTTCTCGAAGAGATCGGTATGGATGGAGCTATTATAGGGAAAGCCATTTACGAAGGAAAAATATCATTAAACGAATTAAAAGCTTTTATTAAATAATATGTTGGCTAAACGCATTATACCTTGTCTGGATATTAAAGATGGTCAGACTGTTAAAGGTATAAACTTCGAAAATATCAAAAGTGTGGGCGATCCGGTTGAACTTGGAGCCTTGTATGCACAACAGGGTGCCGATGAGTTGGTGTTTCTTGATATCACAGCTTCGCACGAAAAGCGCAAAACCTTGGTATCTCTTGTGAAACGCATTGCATTACACATCAACATCCCTTTTACGGTGGGAGGAGGTGTAAGTGAACTCGCCGATGCCGATGTACTTTTAGCAGCCGGTGCTGATAAACTTTCAATTAATTCAGCCGCAGTTCGCAATCCCGATCTTATCAGCCAGATTGCCGATGGTTTTGGAAAACAGTTTGTTGTTGTGGCGATTGATGCCAAATTCGAAAATGGTAAATGGACAGTTTTTGTTAATGGAGGGCGCATTCCAACTGAAAAGGAATTATTTTCCTGGGCAAAAGAAGCTGAAAATCGCGGTGCCGGAGAAATTCTCTTTACTTCGATGAATCACGATGGCGTAAAGAATGGTTTTGCCTGCGATGCTTTGTCTGTTTTATCCGAGTCTCTTCAAATTCCCGTGATAGCCTCCGGCGGAGCAGGTAAAATGGAGCATTTCAGCGATGTATTTACCATAGGTAAGGCAGATGCTGGTTTGGCAGCCAGTATTTTTCACTATAAGGAAATTGGTATTGGCGACTTAAAGTCCTATCTTCGCGCCGCAGGAATACCTGTAAGAATGGTCAATAATTAATTAAAAATGAATTTGGATTTTAATAAAATGAATGGTCTTGTTCCGGCCATTGTTCAGGATAACGAAACCGGAAAAGTTTTGATGCTTGGCTTTATGAATGAAGAAGCATACAGCAAAACTGTAGCCGATAAGCTTGTTACTTTTTATAGCCGTACCAAAAACCGCTTATGGACAAAAGGGGAGGAGAGTGGTAATTTTCTGGATGTTATCTCGGTTGCCGCTGATTGCGACAACGATACAGTTCTGGTTAAGGTTAAACCTCGTGGCCCGGTTTGTCATACCGGAGCTGACACGTGTTTTAACGAAATCAACTCCGAACCGCTTCAGTTTCTGAAGTACCTTCAGGATTTGATTGATACCCGCAAAGCTACCATGCCTGAAGGTTCATACACTACAAAACTTTTTCAGAAGGGAATTAATAAAATTGCCCAAAAAGTTGGCGAAGAAGCCGTTGAACTTGTGATCGAATCGAAAGATCAGAATGATGACCTTTTTTTAAATGAAGCTGCCGATCTAATGTATCATTTGCTCGTACTTCTTACCGCCAAAAATTATCGCATCGAGAACGTTATTGATGTTCTCAAAAGCAGGCATTCCTAATTTGAATATACGTGTACGCTGTTTTGTGCTGATGGAAGATAATTGATGCCAAACCAGCATATCAGCAATACAATAAAGGATATACTCAAAATCCAAAGGTGGGTTTTGGTTTTATTTGGGTGATAATACCTGAAGTGCAGATATATCAGGTAAGCAAGCCAGGTAAGGAAAGCCCATGTTTCCTTTGGATCCCAGGTCCAGTAGTGTCCCCACGCTTCTTTAGCCCATAAAGCACCGAATAGCAAGCCAAAAGTAAGCATGGCGAATCCCAGGTAGACCATATTATCGCCTAAAACAAGAATTTTCTCATCATATTTTTTTATCGTCAAAGCTACCAGCCCAAACATACCTACACCGCACGATAAACCCAGAAGAGCATAAGCCAGCATATATACCACTACATGCGGAACAAACCACGGACTCTGAAGTGCAGGCATTAATGCCTTTTCGTGAATTTCGGGATGAACAAGGTTGATAATCAGAAAAACAAAAGCTAAAAGAAGAGCATATCCATAAACCAATACAAAGAGAAAAGATCTCCAACGAAGATATACTATCAGGCCTGCTGTAGCCAGAAAGAAAGTGCTCCATAGCCGTGTTTCCCCTAAAGTACGCATGGGGGGGCGTTCGAGACTGATCCATAGCAATACAATAAAAGAAGCAAAAACTATTGAACCAAGAATTGAAAGCACTATACCGGCTCGGCGTAATCCGGTTTTTTGGTTGTTAAATAATTCTACAGAAATAAAAGCAAAGCCAATCACCCAAAGTACAATGCTGGTAATTGCGAAAAGAGGAAAATTAACCCATTTGTCCATAATACTTAATTTATTCGTTGACGGCCAGTCCAGAAAAGAAAGACAGAGCCTCCGAGCATTAGAAAAATACCTATATATACAATTTTAATCCAGGGGTCGCTAACTACCTCCAACACACTAAGAGTCGACCATTTTCCTTTGTTTTCATCATAACTCAGCTGGTAAACTTTCCATCCATTAATGGTGAAAGGTTTATTCACTTCTATTGTAACCGTATCCTTTACGACATTATTCTCTGAAACAATGACCTGAGATCTGTATTTCTTAGGTTGGGGCATCGTAAGTGCAATTATTACATCATCCTGAAGAAAGAGGTATGTTGGATTATAAGCAAAGCTTCCGGTTCCAAGCCAACCTTCGGTAGTTTTTCCGTCGATCTTGTTTTTTATCCTGACAAAGGCTGCGGGATAACTTCCCGGAATCTCTTTTTCCAGGAAAGAACCACTATCCTGGGGAACTACATCCGGTGCAAATTTTTCAACAGTAACCTCCCAATTCTTTAAGGTATAGGTTTTACCCTGTTCTATGGTGATTACCTTTTCACCTTTCTCCTGTATAAAAGCACCTGTTTTGGGATTTACAAGCACCAAACGGGGGATATACTCATCTATGTGAAAGTCCAGTAATTTCAGCTCAAATGGTAATTTATAAGCTTCGTTACTCCTGCTAATGGCGATGTTATTGGATTTACCATCTTCGAGCAAATTAATTGATAATCTCTTTAAATCACCCGATCCCATTAAGGCAGCGACGAGAGTAAGCCACAGTCCAAAATGATTTAGGAGAAAACCAATGTTTTTCAATTTCAGGGAAGTAGCTCTTTTTAAACATACCATGCCCAGCGAAGTAAGCAGAAATACCTGAATTAACAGAATAGGCCAACCGTTTTTGAGATGAGTCAATCCAATCAGATCTATAAAGCGCGAAGAAGGTGTTTCAATCTGAGGGATAAAGCCCATTAGTAAGGTAATCAGACCAAATGCAACAATGGAACTTATAGCAGCAGGAACACCGCTAAGCCATTTAATTACGGGATTTTGACTGTAAAATACCCTCATTACAATTAGAACTCCGGCAAAAATTGCAAGGATGTAAAAATTGTAAGGCATAGAGATAGGAGCGAGCCCCTGACCTCCTGTCAGAAATTCAATTATAAAGCCGAAAATAAGCAATTCGGCAGCTATGATAAAGCTTTCGGTATATCCCCATGGATAATCCCACAAGGCTTTCCTGGGACTCTGTTCTGTGCTCACTATATATCAGGCTTTTGATTCGTAAAAACAACGTTTGGGAGAGGTTACCAAACCGTCGGTCATTAATTTTTTCAAAACTTTATCAACTTCTTTTTTGTCAACTCCCGATTTTTCGGAAATTTCTCCTGCTTTTAATGCAACCGGCGAAGCTTTAAGTGTCTTTAAAATGTTTTCTGAAGAACTCATAATATGTTAGGTTTTTGAACTTTTGATAATTTTATATGTTAAGATGTTAATATCCATTAAACGTAAATTTATGAAAAATCTGTTAATTGCCATAGCCCTTTTTGCTACTGGTACTGTTTTTTCTCAGAGTTCAGCATCCAAAGAGTCATCAAAAAAGTCTTTTTACGATTTTAAAGTCGAGACAATTGATGGAGAAAAGTTTGATTTTAAATCACTTAAAGGGAAAAAGGTGATGATTGTAAATACAGCATCCAAATGTGGATTAACACCACAGTATAAGGACCTGGAAGCGCTTTATAAACAGTATGGTGACAAAAAATTTGTAATTATTGGATTTCCTGCAAATAATTTTAAAGAACAGGAGCCTGGAACCAATGCTGATATAAAGGAATTCTGTTCAAAAAACTATGGCGTCTCATTTCCCATGATGTCGAAAATTTCGGTTAAAGGCGATGATATGGCTCCGGTTTACAAATGGCTTACTCAAAAGTCCGAAAATGGTCTAAAAGATTCGGAAGTTCAATGGAATTTTCAAAAATACCTGATTGATGAAAAAGGCAATCTCGTGGATGTTATTCCTCCAAAAGAAAGTCCGTCGTCGGAAAAAGTTACAAGCTGGCTTGCAAGTAAATAAGCATAAAAAAGGCGGGATGTTGATTATCCCGCCTTTTTTATGACAAATACTTGTTGAGTTTGGTTATAAAAACATCAATATCAACAGGCTTGGTAATGATGTCGTTACAGCCCGATTCGAAACATCTTTCTTTTACATCGTTCAAGGAGAACGCTGTTTGAGCGATAATAGGAATATCCTTACGAAACGATTTTATTTCTTTGGTAATTTCATAACCATTTTTCTCAGGTAATTTGATGTCCATCAGAATTAAATCAATTTTATTGATATTCTTGCACAGTTCCAGAGCCTGATTTCCATTTTCGGCGTGTAGCAATTGTACCTGCGTTTTTTCAAGACATGCTTCTATAAACTGATAATTCACCCGGTCGTCTTCAACAACAAGTATTACCTTGTTTTTCCAGTTGGGCTCGAGGTTACTTATTTGTTGCTCTTCGTGACTAATATTTTCAATTGAGTTTTTAACTGCTTTTTCAGGGTGGATAAGAGGTAACCGGAAGGTAAAAGTTGTGCCCGACTGATTGTCGGAGCTAACGGTAATCTTACCTCCAAAGTGTTCAATGAGACTCTTGGAAATTGTTAATCCTAAACCGGCTCCTTTTATTTTCAAATGAGTTGTATCTTCAATTTTCCAAAAATGTTCAAACAAAAGTTTTTGCTCATCGACACTGAAGAATGTGGTTGAATTCTGCAGATAAAATTCAATTTCTTTTTCAAAAAGGTTATAGCCAAAGGAGATAGTTCCTTTAGTTACGGTTTTCAGGAAATAATGAAGTAAATTAATAAATATCTGGTGTAGACGACCCGGATCAGTATATATCTGAAAACCGGAAGCATTTTCCTGCTTCTGAAGTATTATCTCAACATTATCCTTTCCATCTTTAATCTTTTGCTGAAATACCATGGAATAGAGGTCGTTCATAAACTCGTCCAGTTCTATCCAGGTATAATCAAGGGTAATGCGGCCTGCTTCAATTTTGGTGGTTTCAATAATGTCGTCTATTAAAGTGAGAAGCTGTTGCCCGCGCTGATTGATGATTTTGGAATAATCCTTGCGTTTATCTGCTGAAATCCCTTCCATATTAATGAGTTCCGAGAACCCGATAATGGCGTTCATGGGAGTCCGGATCTCGTGCGACATATTCGCCAGAAATACCGATTTGAATTGTTCGGATTTCTGAAGTTTTACCCTGCTCTTGGTAAGCTCCTTTTCAAGCTTTTTAAGCATGCTGAAATCGCGAAGAAGTGCTATTGATAATTCATCTTCGCTGTTAAGCTTATAAGCGCTAAAACCTACTGAAGCGGTTGTTCCGTCTTTTTTCTGAACTTTCAATTCCTGCTCAGGAATTTCTTTTCCTTTGGCAATATCGGCCATTATTTCGGAAAACAGTTCTTTTTGCGAGTTTGGGATAAAATTCGATAGAGGAGCTTCAATTACATCACTTTCCTTATACCCGAATGATTCGTTCCAGCGGGAGTTAACATTTTTAATAATACCTTGATTATTAATGGCAATAGCCGGAATGGTCAGTTTTAGAATAAAAGTCTTTATGTGTTCATCGCTCTTATCTGCGATATCGGTAATGGTTTTACCCAATAACTCTGAAATTTCCTGGGTAAAAGGTATGTTTAAATCTTTAAATAATTCTTCTATTTTATTCAGGTAAATATCTTCTCTCATATATTGAAATCGGAATAGCTAGTTCAACAAAGATATGTAATTACTCTAAATTTAAATATTTACGACGAATTATTCAAATAAATATTTTAAAACAATTCCACTTCAATGTTTTGTATAAATGCAGTATAAGTATTTTCATCGTCAACTCTGGCTTCCGACAGCAAAAACAGCACCGGAATATCGTCTCCGTTTTTATTGGTAATCTTTATTTCTTTCCGCTGGCCTATAAACTTTTGTGCTCCGGGAGTAACATAGGATTTTGTAAATTCATCTTCCTGAATATTAGCTTCGGAAAAGAGAACTTTAACATTCATGCCTATGGTTTCTTTGCGGGGTAGTCCCCACAAATCTTCAGCGGCTTTATTGAAAAATTCGATCCGGCCTTCCTGGTTTATGGTGACAATAGCATCGAGAGCGCCTTCAAGAGTTCTTTCGTTACGGATTTTTACTTTTTCAACTTCTTTGTACTGGAGAGCCATTTCGGCCTTAGCTTTTTCAAGCTTTCTGGAAAGATCAGCTCCTGCCTGCCTCAATTTCTCTTCCTGAATTTTCAGCTGTTCGGTTTGATATTGTGATTCAATCTCCATCAGCTTTTCCTTGGTAATGTCGTTAGCAATATATATCACTTTGCTAACTTCTCCGTACATATCGTTTACAACGCTCAGTGTGCCACGAAACCATTTTTCATCATTGGCTTTGGTGATGCTCTTAAGTTGTCCCTGGAAAGGAACTGCGTTAAGCACATTTTCCCAGATTTCTTTAAAAGCGTTTATTTCTTCGCGGGAAATGAGGTCAAATATGGTTTTGTTTGATATTTCGTCGGGTGAAAATCCAAAGGTGAGCAGAAATTTTTCGTTACAATCTAGAATATCACCATCGGGGGTAAACTCAGCTTTTAAGCTTGAACGGTTCAAAGCTTCAATCTGGGCTTCGAAGTCCAGACTTTGCTTTTTCTGATCGGTTGTATCGATTGCTAAAAATATAATACGGTCAACTTCGTTATCCTTTTTTTGAGGAGTAAGGGTTGCCATTGTCCACAGGTCTTTCCCTTGCCTGGTCTGGAGCTTAATGTCGCCTTCAAAATGCTCATTACCTCTTATTATCTCTTTCCATATCTGGTCGAAAAGATCTTTATCTTTTTTATTAATGAACATCGAAACCTGGCGTCCTTCTACATCCACCTTATCATTATAGCCAAGCTTCTGAATAAACTTATTATTGGCATAGATTAGGGTACCATCGGCAAGAAACTCAGCCCGGATTAATGTATGATTTACAGAATTTGTAAACGAAATAAACTTTGCATTCTGTCGCGCCGCTTCTTCCTGAGTGGCTTGCAATTCTTCCATATTCTGCCGCATTTGCTCTTCTTGCGATGCCAGAACTTCGGCCTGTTCCTGAGATTCTTTCAGAAGACGGGCTGTGCGGACATTAATTTTTACAGTGGATATGGTTGATGCAATACTTTCTGCAACTTTTTCAACAAACTCTACTTCAAAAGGCTCAAATTTTTTGAATGAAGCTATTTCAAGAACGCCATGAATTTCATCGTTTACTATCAGAGGAACGATAAGTAAGCACGATGGAGTTGCTTTCCCAAGGCCGGAGGTAATGGTAACATAATCCTGCGGGACATTGGTCATGTATATCGTTTTCTTTTCGAGGGCACAGGTTCCGATTAGTCCATCGCCCCAGTCAATGCGCCTGTCAGCAAATTTGCGCCTGTCGTAGGCATAGCAGGCACTCATTTCAAAATATTTTTCTTCTTCTTCCTGGTCCTGAAGTATAAAGAACCCACCCTGATTAGCATTTACATACTTCACAAGATTGTGAATAATACTGTAAGCTAAATCATTAAGGTTATCGTTATTCTTTCGCAGAATCTCCGAAAATTTAGCTAATCCTTCGGCTACCCAATTTCTTTGATCATCTTCCTTTCTGCGAAGTATTTCTATATTTTTATTTTTGAGGAGATTGTCCCTCAGGTTTATCAATGCTTTTCCAATCTGATCGTCTTCTCCGACTTCAAACTCAGCCGATAGTTGATCCTGAATAAGCTGCTGAGTAAAATCCAGTGTTTTTTGTGACTTGGATAACTCATTGTTTAACATTGTCCGGGTTTCGGAAAGCTTTTGCGAAAATATGTGTCCGCCGTAATAAAACAGTAAGCCTAAGCCAAATGGTAAAAAGTCTATTATCCAAAGGAATGGAATATTCTTATGCAGTTCAAATATTCCTTGCAGTGTAAAGGGTAAATTTCTACTGTAAAGCCCAATGGATATGGAGAGCAGCAATACTGCAATACCTGTAAGTAAACCGGCTGCTAAGCTGCGAAATAGAAATTTATTTTCATATGTTTTATACATACTTATGTTAAAGTTTTGCCATGCACCTAATTTAGGTGTTTTTTATTAAAAATGAAGAAAAATTTATTTTTTAGAAGACATTTCATTTTTAATGACTGGAGGTATGTTGTTTTGCCTGAATTAGCATATGTGGCGCTATCTGGTCAAGAGGTAATATTTTCTCTACCGCGTTGAGCTTTATAGCTTCATTGGGCATTCCAAAAACTACGCACGATTTTTCGTCCTGTGCAATATTATAGGCTCCTGCATCCCGCATTTCAAGTAGTCCCCTGGCGCCATCGTCGCCCATCCCGGTCATTATAATACCAATGGCATTCCTTCCCGCGTAACGGGCGGTTGACCTGAACAGAACATCCACAGAAGGCCGGTGCCGGTTTACAAGAGGTCCGTCTTTTATTTCAACGTAATATTTGGCACCACTTCGTTTAAGGAGCATATGATGGTTTCCGGGAGCTATAAGTGCGCGTCCACGGATTACTGTATCGCCATTTTCAGCTTCTTTGACAGTAATGGCACATATCTCGTTTAAACGGTTGGCAAACGATTTGGTAAAATGTTCGGGCATATGCTGAACAATTACAATACCTGGGCAATCCAAGGGCAGCGCCTCCAGGAAAATCCGAAGAGCATCGGTTCCGCCTGTGGAAGCTCCAACGGCAACTACAAGTTCGGTAGTTCTTAGCATACTCGAATCAGTAGGCGTTGATTTTGGCAATATGGCGTCAGCCGTATATTTAGGTTGAACGGCGATTTCGGTAACAGGAGTTGTACGTCTTTTTATCTTGGCCATTCCGGCGGCTTTCACTGCATCACAAAGCCTGATACGGGATTCCTCAATGAACTTTTTAGTATCCATTTGAGGTTTGGTAATGATTTCAACAGCTCCGTATTCAAGAGCTTTCATACCTGTTTCGGTGCCTTTTGCAGTCAAACTTGATATAATTACAACTGGTAAAGGATGTTGGGCCATCAGTTTTTTGAGAAATGTAAGCCCATCCATGCGTGGCATTTCCACATCGAGAGTAATTACATCGGGAGCCTCCTGTTGCATTTTTTTTGCAGCGAAAAAAGGATCTGTTGCGGTTCCCATTACTTCAATTTCAGGATCGGAACTTAATATAGCCGATAAAGTTTGTCGCACAACAGCCGAATCATCAACAATCAATACTTTAATCTTTTTCGCCATTACTAACAATAACTAAGGTTGAGTTTGTTGAGTTTTTTGAACATATTTCTGTCGAACATCACCCGTTCCGGTGAAAAATTCTATTTTTCTCCCCAGTTTGCCACCTACGCTGGAACTTACTATTGGAATCTTCATTTCTTCCAGCATTGTTTTTGCAACTTCAATATTTCTAAGTCCTATATGAAACTGAACAATATTCGTTTCAATTACTTCGCCGCCACCAAAAATTTTGGCTTTGAGGCTGTTTTTATTGCATCCGTAAGAAATCATTTTGTCAACTAAACGATCGATCGCAATGTTTCCATATTTGGGAGAGGCTAAACCCTGACCATTCCAATATGGAAGCATGTAGTGGTTAATTCCTCCCATTTGGGTAACAGGATCGAATAAACACACCGAAACACACGAACCGAGGATGGTATTAACCTGGTAAGGTGTTTTGCTGACAAATAACTCAGCAGGATACAAAAAGTGAACAGGAAGATTCTCCATCAACACCACCAATTAAAACATTTCTTCTTCTTCAAACAAAAATTCATTACCATCAGTTGAAAAACCTGCAACATCATTCTGAGATTCCGGAATTGAAATTGTAAAGGTTGATCCTTCTCCAAGCTTACTCTGAATATCAATAGTACCATTAAACAGATCAAGTATGGCTTTGTTGATAGATAAACCTAGACCGTGCCCGCGATTTAACGAATTAATACCTGTATCCAGACGTTTAAAACGGTCGAATATTTTCTTCTGGTTTTCTTCTGTTATTCCTGTTCCAAAATCCTGGACCGAAATATTTAGGTTTTCTTTGTTCTTCCAGATTTTGATGACTATTTTTTGACCCTCGAAGCTGAATTTAATAGCATTACTCAAAAGATTGGACAAAACAAGCTTCAGCTTTTCCGGATCGGTTTTGAAATAAAAAATGTTATTCGGATCTGTCAGATCTGCTTGAATTTCAGGTTCCAGTGTAAGTTTTTTCTTCTTAGCTTCAAGGCGGAAAGAGTCTAATAAGTTGTTGACTAATGTTTTGATATCAACATTTAGAATTTCAGGATAAATTTCGCCAGCTTCAATTTTGGCTGCCACAAAAATATTGCGAAGCTGAAAATCAAGGGTAAAGGCTTCGGAGTGAATTAAAGCAACCATTGAAATTACGGTTTTCCAGTCTTCTTTATTCACAGAAAGGATATGCCGCGCTAACCCGATGATGGACGTAAACGGATTAATAATCTCGTTGGTAATGTTTGATATAAAATGGCTTTTGAGGGATTCCGATTCTTCAAGTTTCTTGTTTACAACCTGTAATTCTTTGTTAAGTTCCTGAAGTTCGTTAAGCGATTCCTTATTCGATTTTATCCGTTTTCTTAATTCCTCAATAAGTTCTTCGTCTGTTAATCTGCTCATGTGAGTATGTATTGATAGTATTTCTGTTTATCAGTATCTTAAATTAATAAAAAAAAATGTCTTTTCTATAGCTTCGGTTATATTTTCCTGAATATTGTGGGCTTTAACTGTTTTAATGGAACATCGAAATTTGTGATTGACTCGGAATGACCAAGGAAGAAGAATCCATCGGGCTTGAGCTTGGAGCAAAGTTTGTTAATTACTTTTTCCTGAGTTTCCCTATCGAAATAGATAAGAACGTTTCGACAGAATATAATGTCGAAGTTTTCGGGTACATTATAGGAACTATCCATAAAATTCAATCGCTGGAAGCTGACTCTTCTTCTCAAATCGGGAACTATTCTTACTGTAGGATTGATTCTGTCTTTACTTTTTAACAGGTATCTTTTTTTTAGTTGCAAAGGCAGCATCTCAACGCGATTTTCTTTATAAATAGCCTCAACTGCCGATTTTAATATTCTTGATGAAATATCAGTTGCAAAAATGGAAAAATCGAATCCAGGATGTTCTAGCATGTATTCGCTAAGCGACATGGCAAGTGTGTATGGTTCTTCTCCGCTGCTGCATCCTGCGCTCCAAACTTTTATAAGTCGGTTAGGCCGTTCTCCGTTGAGTAGCTCCGGCAAAACGTTGCTATGAAGAAAATCAAAATGTACCGGTTCTCTGAAAAAGTCAGTCTTATTGGTACTAACAACATCAATCATGTGAATAACTTCGTTTCCCTGCCCTTCCTTACTGAAAACAAAATCAACATAGTCCTTATAGTTGGTCATGTTCAGTTCACGAAGTCTTTTATGCAAGCGACTCTGAAGCATTGTTTTTTTTACTTCAGGCATTTTAATTCCATATTCCTTGAATATAAAAGAGCTTAAACGCTTAAAATCTTCATTTGAAAGTGTTGCTTTGTAAATATCTCCTAAAGCTACGTTGTTGCTACTCATAGACACTAAAAATTATATTTAACCAATAACAAAATCCGATTATTATACACTAAATCATCTGTTTTGGTTGCTTTTCTCTTTGAATTAAATTCTGTACCATAAGCGGCTCCATTTAATCCCCATTCTATTCCATATAACAGGTTGTTGTTCTTGATATAAAGCCGCGGGGCAATCCTGAAGATATAACTTAAGTCGGCATTGCGATGAAAAAATAATGACTTATAGTAATTTGTTGAGAGATCAATATCGCTTACACCGCCCAGATTCTGGCTGTAACCACTGTAAATACCAAAATTGACTTTTGGATATTTGGTGTCAATATCCAACCAGGTGGTCATCGATTTCAGGTTAGAGAACTCCAGTGCTCCGGTTACCGGATCTTCAGATCCTGCTTTTACACCATAACCTCCTATCATAGAAAGATTAGTGAGATTGGTTCCATAATTGATCTGGTATTTAAAAATAACCTTAGGCAGAGTAAACCTTGCAAAACCTTGTAAATTATAGCTACCAATTCTGTCGGTATTTTTATATCCCAAACGTGTAGTATCCATAATTAACAAAAATTTGTAGCCTGCAGTGAATCCCATAAGAAACTTTTCTGCTGAACCAAACTGAACCTGTGTTTGTATTTCGGGCAATCCCGACCTTCGTTGTGCATCTGTTGGGCCGGCACTTCTGTGTGTGCTTGCCATCACTGCTGCAATGCTCAGTTTTACTTTATCAGCCGGTTTATAATTTAAACGGGCCTGAACAGAACGGTTTAAAGCATGATAAGGAACTCCAGATCCAAAAGACAGTGGGGCAGGGGAACAATCAGCAATAATGGTAGGGTGAAAATTCTGTCCTAAAATAAGTTCAGTTTTAGCCCATGAAATTTTCATGAAGGCCAGTCTTAATCTTAACAGATTAACATAGGCGTCACTTGTTCCATAAAAATCGCCTTCAAGCTGGGCAGAAGTTTTAGCTGCACCAAGATCAGGGCCTGTAATATTAAATCCAAATCGTGACTGCAGAGATATTAACTGCAGATAAGTCCGGGAGTTTATATCTTTGCCTTCTTTATCTTTAATACGTTTAACCGGATAAAAGTATAATTCTCCATCCCGGCTGTCAACCGATTTATAGCTGTCGTAAATAAGTTCGTTACTTACATAGCCATAAGGCTTTACTGTTATGGCTGTATTTTGAGCATGCACAGCTATAGTCCCCAACAATGCTAACAATAGAATAGGAATAATCTTTCTCATGATTTGTATTTTTAATTATTATAGTCATTAGTGTCCCATTAAAATTGGGACGTATTAAAAATTAAACAAATTTGGCTCATTGAGCCTAAAACGTTCTTTGT
>JAJYAG010000182.1 GCA_021779665.1 Bacteroidota bacterium
CCCGGCTGTTACCTGTCGTCAATCGTCTGAGGACTGTGGTCAATTTCCTACTCAAAAACCAATTCTCCAAAAAATTCAGGAACATGAAAATTGGGCCTTTCAAAACTTATTGGTTTCCACGAAAGGTAATGCGCTTCCTTTACTTCGTCGCCGCATTTATAAAAATTGCCCTTTGCGGCTAATCCTGACAGGTTTGTAATTTCATGTTTATGAAAAGCTGCAACAGGAATAACAAGGGTAAGCGTCCAGGAAAAATCGCCTTCGCTGCTCTCGATGGTATCATTTCCAAGGCTCGAATTTCGCTCTATTTTGCTGGTGACTTCAATATCAGCGCGTCTGCGGTCCTGCTTTCCTTTTCCAAAACCTATAAGCGTGGTTCCGATGCAGTTAAATTCAATATTGTAGTAAGTTCCATCCGGAACAGGCGAGAAGAAGAATTCGACACACGAATCGGTCCACACAGGATCGTTATCGTGCTTGTATTTTGCACGGATATATTTTTCCTTTACCTGAAACTGAAGGTAAATTTCGGTTCCGGAGTGACCAATTTTAAAACTCACATCCGGCTTATAAGGGAAATTGCTCCAGTTTGCATGAGCTATCTTGTGAGCCTCTTTGTGAGTAAAAAAGAAGTTTTCGGCCTCCTGGACCGAAGTGCCAGGCTGAAATATTTTCTTTATTTTAAGCATAGTTCTTAACTTTTTCTTTAGCAACATCGAAAACAATTTTCTGCATGGCAGCATACTGCTCTTCCATACTGAAAAGTAGCTTCAACTGGGCTTTGGTGCGCTGCAGATTGTGCATCGGGTGCTTCACTTTATAGTAAGTGTCGCCATTGATAAAATCGGCTAAGAAACGCACGGCCTGCATATAAGCAAACATTTTACCTGCAAATGGTAAAACTTCTATCTCCTGCTTTGTCAGGAACGAGGCGCCGCCGGTAATAAAACCCTCGGCAAAGCCTTTGTATAAATCGATATTGAGTGATACATTGTCCAAGTTCACGTCATCTTCCTCACCCGAGTTGGCTCCCGTGCGGATTGCATCACCAAAGTCGGATGTTACATAGCCTGTCATAACGGTATCGAGGTCGATAACACATAATATTTCGCCATTCTCATCAAAAAGAATGTTATTGATTTTAGTATCGCAATGGGTGATGCGTTTCGGGAGTTTCCCTTCGCGTCCCAGTCGAGGTACAAGACACATTTCTTCAGCCCGATCCTCAACGGCCTTTACTTCATCTTTCACCATATCCAAACGGCCCGCTTTGTTATCTTTAACTGCATCACGAAATTGCTGCAAACGCCATTCCATGTTATGAAAATCCTTGATGGTTTCGTACAGCGGTTCGCCAGGGAGATCGGAAAGCAAAGCGCTGAATTCGCCAAAGGCAATCCCGGCCTTATATGCCAGCAACGGCGACGAAAGCTGATCGTAGCTTTTGCTGTCCTTTATAAAAACCATCAGACGCCAAAAATTGCCTTCGGCATCTTTTGTAAACCACGCCCCATCTTTAGTCGGAATTAATGTAATAACCCTGCGGTTAACATCCTTTACTTTTTGCGCTTCCAGTTTTTTGCGGATGTGATTCGTTACCCGAACTATATTATTCTGCAATTCAGGTACATTCACAAAAATATGATGATTGATTTTTTGAAGGATATAATCGGGCTTATCGGCTTCACTCGTCCTTACAAGATATGTATCATTTATATTGCCTGTAGGTATAAGTTTATACTCCTGGAAGCTTCCTTCAAAATCAAAGCTGTTGATAATATTTAAAATATTGGTACTCATAAGCTAAACAGATAGTTTATTGAAAAGCTAATATATTGCTTTCTTACAACTTTTCAAGAAATCTTAGTCAGTAAGCGAGGATTAATTTTGTTTTAGATATTTTTGCTCATCTAAAAAAACGCTCTCATTGAAAAATCAAAGCAAAGCTTACACTTATGCAATTGCAGCCATTCTGTGCTGGTCAACTGTTGCCGTTGCATTTAAAAAAGGGCTTGAATCGTTTTCTACAGTTCAGTTACTTGCATTCTCGTGTTATACAGCAATTTTTATCCAGTTCATTTATCTTTTGTTATCGAAAAAGCTGAATGAAATATATCTGCTTGATAAAATATTTATATTAAAAAGTGCTCTTTTTGGACTGCTAAACCCATTTCTCTATTATCTCGTGCTATTAAAAGCATATTCTGTTTTACCGGCTCAAATAGCTCAACCGCTCAATTATACCTGGCCTCTGATTCTGGTTCTGCTTTCGATGTTTTTCCTGAAGCAGAAAATATCAGCAAAAGCTATTATCGGCATTGTTGTAAGCTTTATCGGAGTACTCGTGATTTCTTTACAGGGAAAATTAAGTTTAGGTGATATTCAAAACCCTATCGGAGTGCTGTTTTCAACAGGAAGTTCACTTATATGGGCAACTTACTGGCTTTTGAATTCGACCCGTGAAAAATACGAAGAAACCGGCCTTTTCCTCAACTTTGTCTTTGCCGGAGTTTACATTACCATACTCATGCTGATTGTTGGCGGATTTAACCATGTTCCGGTTAAAGGTCTTCTCGCATCATTTTACATCGGAATTTTCGAAATGGGATTAACTTTTGTGCTTTGGCTCAAAGCCCTTAAGCTCAGTAAAGACTCAGGAAGAGTGAGTCACCTTGTATATTTTTCCCCGTTTATATCCTTGCTTTTTATAAACCTTATTCTCAAAGAATCCATTTATTTTACAACCTATATTGGCCTGGTGATGATTATCGGCGGAGTAATTATCAGTAAGCTTAAGAAAAGGAATAAAACAGAAGTGCAGTGAGCGAAAAAATCATTCTCGGAATAGACCCGGGTACAAATATTATGGGGTATGGGATCTTAAAGGTTGAAAATCGAAAGCCTTACCTAATTACCATGGGAACCTTCGACCTGCAGAAACTGGATGATCATTTTGTAAAGCTGAAACGGATTTTTGAAGAAACCAATTGCCTGATAGAAAAATATGCTCCTGATGAACTTGCCATTGAAGCACCTTTCTATGGCAAAAATATACAGTCGATGCTGAAACTTGGACGGGCTCAGGGAGCAGCTATTGCATCGGCACTTTTACACTCCATTCCTATTTTCGAGTACGCTCCCCGGAAAATTAAGATGTCGATTACAGGGCAGGGTAATGCAAGCAAAGAACAGGTTGCTTTTATGCTTCAGAAAATGCTTGGATTTAAGGATATGCCCGAAGATCTTGATGCTACCGACGGCTTAGCAGCAGCTGTTTGTCATTATTTCCAGAATAAAGTTGAGAATTCGCTGGCAGGCGCTAAAAGCTGGAAAGATTTTATAAGTAAAAACCCCGGCAGGTTACGCTAGGGTTTTACATATTCGATTTTATCTGAGAAGAGAGTTGTTCAAACTCTTCTTTTGCAAATTTTAATTTAGGCTTGGAAAAATCTATATCATTTCCCCCATTGATAGGTACCAGGTGAATATGCGCATGAGGCACTTCCAACCCCAGAACAGCTATTCCGATTCGTTTGCACGGAACAGTTTTTTCGATGGCAAGCGCTACTTTCTTGGCAAAAACCATCATACCACCTATTAGATTATCGTCGATATCAAAAATATAATCCACCTCCTTTTTAGGAATCACCAGAGCATGTCCTTTAGTCAGAGGGTTAATATCCAGAAAAGCGAAATAATTATCATCCTCAGCAATTTTATAGCAAGGTATTTCGCCGTTTATGATCCTTGTAAAAATTGATGCCATAATTTTATCGTGCTATATCAATAATTTCAAATTGCATCTTTCCCGAAGGAACGGTAATATCAACAACATCGCCAACTTTTTTCCCTATCAAACCTTTGGCGATAGGAGTATTCACCGAGAGTTTCCCTTCTTTGAGATTAGCTTCCGATTCCGAAACAAGAAAATATTCCATAGTAGAATTTGTCTTGAGATTCTTAATCTTAACCCTGTTAAGAATCTGAACCTTATCGATATCGATACGTGAACCATCGATAACTCTTGAGTTCGCAATAATATCTTCGAGCTTCATTATTTTGGCCTCCAGCATGGCTTGGGCATCTTTGGCAGCATCATATTCAGCGTTTTCTGAAAGATCACCCTTATCACGTGCTTCTGCCAATTGATGGGCAATATTAGGCCTCTCATTTGTCAGAGCTTCAAGCTCGGCTTTGAGCTTGCGTAAACCTTCTTCAGTTAAATATGAAACATTAGCCATTTAAAAACCTCCTATGAATGAATTTATTAAAAAAGAAAAAAGAATCCCGATAACTCGGAACCCTTTCCCAGGTTCAAATATATTATTTTTTATTTATCGGTTCTAATCAAATAGTTATAAAACATAAATTAAAACCTCTTTCCTGATTTCACCTTGCCAATTTACAAAATTAAACAATTAAAAATATTTTCGGTTTAAAATTTCGGCATAAATAATTCCTTGCCGTAAATCGAGATTATCTAAAGAAAGAACAGGTTCGCTATCTTCCTTTTTAACCTGAGAAATAGGCGATTCCACATGCTCTATCCTTTTATATTTGTCGTCCGGTATTGATTCATAATTAAACACCTCATTGCTGATGGTTTCAAGCGATTCAGCTTCCTCACCAATATTTTCATATGAGTAAGGTGCAGTTTCCGGGATAGTTTCCTGAGAAAAAGTCTGGGGGCGCTCGTAGGCTACCTCAGGTTTTTTGGGAACATCGAGAACTTCGCTTAAGACATCTTCCAGACTCTTTGGCCAATCACGTCCGGTATTCCGGGTGGGTGTTTGGGATGGTGCAACCGGCTCAAAATCGTCCTCATCGTTTATGGGAGGAGTAGACGTTGTTGCCTTTTTCTTGTTTTTATTCCCAAAAGCACTAAGTGCCAGGAAAACAATACTTAGGATAATATAAAGCCAACTTCCTGAATCTGCTTTCATATTTATTTCTTTTTGCGATGAAACAATTTTTTTAGGAATGGTTCCCTACCCTTATCATTAATGTGCTTTGCATTCTTTTTAGTTGCTTTCATCCGTTTTTTTGTCTCGTCAGTTTGCATTCCAAAACGACGCTTTTTATCCTTTTTCTGCGACTCCAAAACAGCATTCCATTGTCTTTCCTTTTGCTTCTCGGCTTTGGCTTCTGCCCGCTTTACTTTGCGCGATTGTCCTTCAACCGTTCCAACAGATGCCGCCGAAACCATCAGAAAAACCAAAAGCAAAAACTTCAGAAATGTTTTCATAGGATAACAATAATTTGACCTAAATAGTTGTTGATACTTTATCTTTGTATTTTAAACCATTATGCCAAAACCAAAGATACTATTTTTTTTAATTTGTGCTGCTCTTATTGTCAACTGCAACGATATTCACCAGGTTATGCCAAGTGTTCCTGTGAATGTAATTTTGCACACTGATACTGATCTTGCCAATCTGGGGATTGGAAATACAATTGTATGTCCCAAGGCAGGAGGTTACCTGGGTATTATTATTTTCAGAAACGGGTATGATGAGTATTATGCTTTTGAGAGAACCTGTACCAACTTTCCTAACGATACCAGTGCTGTTGTTGCCGAAAAAGGAGATGTGATTGCGAAATGCCCCAAATGTGGGTCTACTTTTATATTTACGGCCAATGGCGCACTGGTAAGTACAGGACCAGCCAGATTCCCCCTTAAACAATACCGCACCTATCTGGATCCGTCGAAAAGATTGTATATTTCTAACTAGTGGTTTAGGTTGTTGGAATTGTAGGCTATAGCCTTTAAAACAAAGGCCGCCCTTTTGAGGCAGCCTTTCTGTTATATTCTTAGCTGTGGTCTGTCGACTGTGGTCTGTGGACTGAGCTAATTTTAGTATCTGTAATGCTCCGGTTTGTATGGACCTTCGGGATCAACGCTGATATAATCGGCCTGATGCTTGGTAAGCTTTGTAAGCTTAACACCAAGTTGCTCCAGGTGTAAGCGGGCAACCTCCTCGTCGAGTTTTTTCGAGAGACGATAAACATCCACTTCGTACTTGTTCTGCCAGAGGTCGATCTGAGCAAGGCTCTGGTTTGTGAACGAGTTACTCATTACAAACGAAGGATGGCCTGTAGCACAACCAAGGTTCACCAAACGACCTTCGGCTAACAGGAATAAAGAGTTCCCGGTTGGGAAAGTGTATTTGTCAACCTGAGGTTTGATGTTCAATCTTTTAATTCCAGGATAAGTCTCAAGCTTATCAACCTGAATTTCGTTATCGAAGTGGCCAATGTTGCAAACAATAGCCTGATCTTTCATTTTAGCCATGTGCTCAATGGTGATTACATCGCAGTTACCAGTGGTGGTAACGTAGATATTTCCTTCGGGAAGAGCATCTTCAATGGTGGTAACTTCAAAACCTTCCATAGCAGCCTGTAATGCGCAGATAGGGTCGATTTCGGTAACAAGTACACGGGCGCCATACGAACGCATGGAGCGGGCACAACCTTTACCTACGTCGCCATAACCAAGCACAACAACAACTTTACCGGCAATCATTACATCGGTAGCACGTTTTATACCATCGGCAAGACTTTCGCGACAACCATAGAGATTGTCGAATTTCGATTTGGTAACCGAGTCGTTCACATTGATAGCAGGGAAAAGCAGTTCGCCTTTTTCTTTCATCTGGTACAAACGGTGAACTCCGGTTGTAGTTTCTTCGGAAACGCCGCGGATTTCTTTGGCAAACCTGTGCCATTTACCGTGGTCTTCCTTCAAAGTATGTTTTAATAAATCGAGGATAATTCCTTCTTCTTTGCTTCCGGGAGTTTTATCCAGAACTTTTGCGTCGTCTTCAGCTTTATAACCAAGGTGGATTAACAAAGTGGCATCACCACCATCGTCAACAATCAGGTTTGGGCCTTTTCCTCCAGGAAACGAAAGAGCCTGGAGTGTGCACCACCAGTA
The DNA here is from genome assembly GCA_021779665.1 of Bacteroidota bacterium. Taxonomy (GTDB): domain Bacteria; phylum Bacteroidota; class Bacteroidia; order Bacteroidales; family JAAUTT01; genus JAAUTT01. The sequence continues at coordinate 6,935 of JAJYAG010000182.1, forward strand.
TTCTTCGAGTGTTTCGCCCTTCCATGCAAAAACAGGGATACCTGCTTTAGCAATAGCTGCAGCGGCGTGGTCCTGAGTTGAGAAAATATTGCAACTGGCCCAACGAACATCGGCACCAAGCTCAACTAAGGTTTCAATTAATACTGCAGTTTGGATGGTCATGTGTAAAGAACCTGTTATTCTAGCTCCTTTCAGTGGTTTGGATACAGAATATTTCTTACGGATAGCCATTAAACCCGGCATTTCCTTTTCGGCGATTTCAATTTCTTTTCTGCCAAACTCGGCTTCTTCGATATTACGAACCTTGTAAGGCAGGCTTTCAACTAATGTTAATGTGTCCATTATGATTATTTAAATAAGGTTGCAAAGATAAATATTTTATGCAAGAAAATTAATAACCTGAAGTTTATCGTTTGCCAACTGCGACTTCAGACTGTCGAGATTTGGGAATTTTATTTCGTCGCGAACGCGTTTTACAAAATGTATGGTGATTTGATGACCGTAAATATCCTGATCAAAATCGATGATGTGTGCCTCTATGGTTTTCAGAAGTTTATCCGTATTAACCGTTGGCCGGTGACCAATATTCAACATTCCTTTATAAAATTTCCCTTCAATTTCAACATTGACAGCATAAACACCGTCGCGGGGCAAAAGTTTATAATCGTAATCAATTTGAACATTAGCTGTTGGAAACCCGATTGTCCGACCCAACATCTGTCCGCGGCTTACAATACCGCTTAAGAAAAAGGTATAACCCAAATAAGTATTAGCAAGTTCGACATTTCCTTCAGTAAGGGCCTGGCGTATTTTAGTGGAGCTGATTTTTTCGTCACCAATTTCAACCGAGCCTGCCTTTTCGACTTCAAAACCAAGTTCCTTTCCATACTGCTTAATTATGTTGATATCGCCCAGCCGGTCGTTCCCAAAATGATGATTATACCCTACCAGGAAATATTTCATCGAAAACTGCTCTATCAAATAATTTTTTATAAAACCCAGGGCACTTAGTTGCGAAAAATCCGGAGTAAAAGGGATGATCACAAGTTTTTCGATTCCATGCGACCGAATCAGTTGCTTCTTCTCCTCAAGCGTGTTTATTAGCCGCAAAGGCTTACTCCCGATTACGTGAGACGGATGCGGCCAGAAGGAAACCACCACTGGATGGGCCGAGATTTCCCTGCCCTTACTGACCAAACGGTGCAAAATTGCCTGATGCCCCCGATGAACGCCGTCGAATGCTCCTACAGTGACTATGGATTTAGGGGTAAATTTTTCTGTCATAATTTTTCTGAATATCGACCCAACTGTAAATCACTTTGTCTAACAATTCCTTGTTTTGATAAAAATCAACTTCCAAAGATTAAAAAAAAACTGCTCACCATTGTTATATAATCCGAAGTATAATTTAAAGCAACAGGACTTATGCTTTTTAAACTAATAATTTTCAATATGTTTTTTATAGTTCATTCAGTTAAACCTAATTTTTTTCATATCAGAAAAGGATTTTTTGCTTAACAGATGTTTAAAGAGATTGAACAAAATTGACACCTTGAAAATTAAAACAAAAACCTTGTAAATCAAACAGAAATTAATATATGAAAGCAGTCATTTTAGCCGGTGGTTTAGGTACCCGAATCAGTGAAGAAAGTGGAATCAGGCCCAAACCTATGGTAGAAATTGGTGGAAAACCAATTATCTGGCATATTATGAAAATATATTCCCATTATGGAATTAAAGAATTTATAGTTTGCATAGGATACAAAGGGAACATCATTAAGGAATATTTTTCACATTACTTCTTGTATCAGAGCGATGTAACCTTCGATCTGAAGTATAACACCATGTCGATACTAAACAACAACTCGGAGGAATGGAAAGTTACCCTGGTAGATACCGGCTTAAATACAATGACCGGCGGAAGGTTAAAACGCGTAAAAGAATACGTTGGCAACGAAACCTTTTGCATGACTTACGGTGATGGTGTAAGTAATGTTAATATTGATGAGCTGATTAAATTCCACAAATCACAGGATTCAATTGCAACACTCACTGCTGTTCAGGAGCCGGGACGTTTTGGAACCATCCTTTTAAAGAGCGATCAGGAAAAAGTAAACAGCTTCCGCGAGAAACATGTGGACGAAACCTCAGCCTGGATCAATGGCGGATTTTTTGTCCTGGAGCCTGGAATTTTTAATTATCTGGAAGGCGACAGCACAATTTTCGAAAAAGCTCCTCTTGAAAGGCTGGCACACGAAGAAAAGCTTTCGGCATACCGCCATCAGGATTTCTGGCAACCCATGGACACCATCCGCGACAAAAGCGTGCTTGAAGACCTTTGGTCGTCGGGCAAAGCGCCCTGGAAGGTGTGGTGAGCGGGTTGCGGGTAGAAAATACGCCTCACCCCCAACCCCTCTCCTGAAGGAGAGGGGAGTAAAAACAGCCTTTATTTAATCCCTTCTCCTTGAGGAGAAGAATTAACCACTTCCTTAGTTTAGGATGAGGTAAATTTCAAGAATTATTAACAGATACTCATTATATAAATAAACCATGAAAATATTAATTACAGGAAATTTAGGCTACGTTGGCTCAGAGCTTGTTAAACTTTTAAGAAAGAAATACCCGACTGCGGAACTTATTGGCTACGATATCGGCTATTTCGCAAAACAAATCACAAATATTGATATTGCTCCCGAAATTTATATCGACAGACAATATTACGGCGATGTGCGTCAGTTCCCGGAGCAGATTCTTGAAGGCGTTGATGCAGTGGTTCAACTGGCAGCCATTTCAAACGACCCCATCGGTAACAAATTCGAGAAAGTAACCCTCGACATCAATTACGAAGCGGTAATTGATATTGCACGCAAAGCCAAGAAAATGGGCGTTAAAAAAACAATCTTCGCGTCGAGCTGCTCTGTTTATGGTTTTGCTGAAGGCAACGCCCGTACCGAAAGTTCTGAAGTGAACCCGCTCACAGCTTACGCAAAATCGAAAGTATTTGCCGAAAGGGATCTGGAACCTTTGGCCGACGATAAATTTAATGTTACCTGCTTCCGTTTTGCCACAGCTTGCGGCATGAGCGACCGTTTACGCCTGGACCTTGTTTTGAACGATTTTGTTGCCGGTGCTATCGCCTCCAAAGAAATCAATATCATGAGCGACGGTTCTCCATGGCGTCCGCTGATCAATGTTCGCGACATGGGCCGCGCAATCATCTGGGGTATAGAACGCGATGCCTCCAACGGCGGCAATTACCTGGTTATTAATACAGGCTCCAACGTCTGGAATTATCAGGTGAAAGATCTGGCTTTTGCCACTCAAAAGATTCTGCCAAACGTTAACGTATCCATTAATAAAGATGCGCAACCCGATAAAAGATCGTATCGTGTAAGCTTCGACCTTTTTGAGAAAATGGCAGAAAACTACACTCCTATCCACAGTTTGGAGCAGTCTATCAAAGATCTGTACGACGGGTTAAACCAAATCAGTTTCGATGATGTTAATTACAGGCAGTCGCGTTTAATCAGGTTATTTGTGGTAAACGAACTTCTGTCGAAGGGAATTATTAATAACAATTTGGAACTTAACAAATGATTTTCACCGAAACTCCGCTTAAAGGAGCTTACATAGTTGAAACGAAACCTTTCACCGACGACCGGGGCTTATTTGCCCGCACGTTCTGCAAAAACGAATTTCAGCAGATTGGCCACACAAAGGAATTTGTTCAGTTTAATCATTCTGTTACCACACATAAAGGCTCCCTCCGCGGAATGCATTACCAGTTGCCCCCGTTTTCGGAAATAAAGCTGATTCGCTGTATCCGCGGCAAAGTGTTCGATGTGATTATTGACATCCGGGAAGGTTCACCAACTTTCCTCAAGCATTTCAGCATTGAACTGTCGGAAGACAACCTTTTATCGCTCTACATCCCCGAAGGCTTTGCGCACGGTTTTCAAACCCTGGAGGATAACGCACAGTTGATTTACCATCATACTTCATTTTATCAGCCCGGATACGAAGGTGGAATACGTTTCTCCGATCCGGCGGTGGGAATTAACTGGCCTTTACAGGTAACCCGAATCTCGGAAAAAGACAGTAAATACGAATTTCTAAACAATTTTAACGGCATTAAACTATGAATTGCAGACATTGTAACACCGCATTGAATCATGTTTTTGTTGACCTGATAAACTGCCCGCCATCAAACGATATGATAAAACCGGAACAGCTCAACGATCCGGAAACATATTACCCGCTGAAGATTTTCACCTGCCACAACTGTCATCTGGTGCAGGTCGACGAAATGAAAAAGGCCGATGCCATCTTCAACAGCGAGTACACCTACTTCTCATCCTTCTCGACAAGCTGGCTCGCCCATGCTAAGCGTTATGTGGATATGATGGTAAATCGTTTCAAATTCGATTCCAACTCCCAGGTCATCGAAATTGCGAGTAACGATGGATATCTGCTTCAATATTTCAAAGAATACAACATTCCGGTACAGGGTGTGGATCCTACGGCCAATACAGCTTCGGTAGCCATCTCGAAAGGTATTCCGACAATAATCGATTTCTTTGGATCGGACCTGGCGCAGCATAAACTTGTTGAAAAAGGAATCAAAGCCGACCTGATTCTTGGAAATAACGTTCTGGCGCATGTGCCCGATATCAACGATTTTGTGAAGGGTGTAAAAATTGCCATGAAGGATACGGGCGTGGTTACTTTTGAATTCCCGCACCTTTACAGGCTGGTGGAGGAATACCAGTTCGACACCATTTATCACGAGCATTTTTCTTACCTTTCTTTCTTTGTAGTGAAAAGAATTTTCGAAAGTCAGGGCCTTGAAATGTTCGATGTGGAAGAGCTGCCAACTCACGGAGGATCGTTGCGGGTGTTTGGCAAACATAAAGGTGATAACACAAAAGAAATTTCGCCCAATGTTCAGGCGATGCTTGATAAGGAAAAAGCAGCCGGAATGGATACCATGCAATATTATGAAGGCTTCCAGGCCAAAGTGGATCAGATAAAATACGATTTCTGGAGCTTTTTAATAGAAGTCAAAAAACAGAATAAAAAAGTGGTAGGCTATGGTGCTGCCGCAAAGGGCAACACGCTTATCAATTATTGCGGCTTAAAAGGCGACGACCTCATCAGCTTTGTTTCCGATGCTTCGCCGCACAAACAGAATAAGCTTCTCCCGGGAAGCCATATTCCGGTAAAACATCCCGACGAAATTAAGTCGTTCAAACCCGATTATGTGATTATCCTTCCCTGGAACTTAAAAACCGAAATTAGCAACCAGTTAAGTTTTATAAGAGATTGGGGCGGAAAATTTGTAACTTTCATTCCGGGATTGAATGCGTTTTAGAAGGTATAAGCCTCACCCTAAATCCCTCTCCTGCAGGAGAGGGATTTTGAAGAGCTCCGAATATAATGTGGTGCGGTCTTTCTCCCCTCTCCAAAAGGAGAGGGGGCGGGGGTGAGGTCATAAAACTTCACGAATTATTCAGTTAAGTTACCGGTTGCAATTAAAAATATTTTATGCTAAATAAAATTGATATTCAAATTACGGGAGAAGAAATGATCAGTCAGATTGCTGATTTGTTTCCCATTTGCCGCAGCATTACCGGCAATGGATTGCGGGAAACGCTCAGTAAAATAAGCAGTATCATTCCTTTGGAAATTCATGAAATTCCCACGGGAACCAAAGTCCTCGACTGGGAAATTCCCCGCGAATGGAATATCCGCCAAGCCTACATCAAAAACTCTTCAGGACAAACTATTGTCGATTTCAAAAACTTAAACCTGCACGTGCTTAATTACAGCACTCCTGTAAATGCAAGGTTAAGTCTGGATGAACTAAAACCTCATCTTCATTCTATTCCCGATAAACCCGACCTTGTTCCTTACCGCACTTCGTATTACAAGGAAAACTGGGGATTCTGCATGAGCCACAATCAACTCACTTCTTTAAAGGAGGATACCTACGAGGTGGTTATCGATTCGGAACTTTCGAACGGAAGTCTTACCTACGGTGAGTATTTTGTTAAAGGAAAGACGGAGGATGAAGTTCTGATTTCAACGCATGTTTGTCACCCATCGCTTTGCAACGACAACCTCTCTGGAATTGCAGTCTGCAGCCGGCTGGCTAAAATTGTATCGGAAATGTCGCCCTATTTCTCTTATCGGTTCCTGTTTATCCCCGGCACCATTGGAGCAATAGCCTGGCTGGCAAAAAACGAAGATAAAATTAAGCATGTAAAATACGGCCTGGTAACTTCATTACTTGGAATTGACAGCATTTTTACCTATAAACGTTCCCGACAGGCAACTGCGCGAATCGATAAAATTGCTGAATATGTGCTTTCGGGTATGCCCAACAGCCACGTGATCGATTTTATTCCTTATGGCTACGACGAGCGTCAGTTCTGTTCACCGGGTTTTAATATGCCGGTAGGCAACCTTACGAGGGTTCCTTTTGGCGAATACCCCGAGTATCATACCTCGGCCGACAATATGGATCTGATTTCAGCTAAAGCGCTGAAAGATTCACTGGACACATTTCTGAAAATAATTCAGCACATTGAAGCTGACCGATTTTATATTAACCAATTTCCGAAAGGAGAACCTCAACTTGGCAAACGTGGCCTTTACGATGCTATTGGCGGCCACAACGACAGCAAAACCCTGCAATTGGCTTTTCTATGGGTACTGAACTACTCTGACGGAGCTCATAGCCTTACAGATATTGCAATACAATCAAAAATAGATATTAAAATTATTGCCGAAGCTGCGGAACTTCTTCTTTCAAAGGGTTTATTAAAACAAAATACCTGAGAAGAAAATAGTTTTTAATGAGGGGCTTATGAAGTTCGAAAATTCAAAAAAAATCCAAAACCGGTTTCATGAGGTGATTCCCGGAGGCAGTCACACCTATGCGAAGGGTGACGATCAGTTTGCCGAAAATATGCCTGTTTACATCGAAAAAGGCAAAGGTTGCCATGTGTGGGATGTTGATGGTAACGAATTTATAGAGTATGGAATGG
>JAJYAG010000299.1 GCA_021779665.1 Bacteroidota bacterium
TGGTAACCCCTTTCTTCCAGAGCGCTTCTATCGATTTCCGGAATGCTTCGGGGGTCATCTGCTGATCGGAATAATCAACACCCACATAGCCGTTGATCTGGATATCAATCAACCCTGGTGCAACATACAGATTGTTGGCTCCATTGCTTGGCTCGGGCTTCAGCTTTGTAATTTTATCACCGCTGATTTCTACAGAAACCGGTTTCCCGGTTGCATAATGAATAGCTTTGATTGTTGAAATCTGACTGTAAGCATCACCTGATAATCCCATGAGCGTGAGAGTTGAAATGATATAATTTAGGGGTTTCAATATCTTCATATAAGCTGTATTAATTCAACAATTACAAGGCTATTTCGGATGATAAAATAGAGGTTGGTTATTTGGCGGCGGAGCAGCAAAATAACCAACCTCCCCATAACCTAAATGCTTCATTGTCATTTCGAATGTAATGAGAAATCACTTAATTTTATTCTTCTGTTAATTTAATCGGATAATTAATGGTACTTAATGATACCGGAGGTATCAAATGTTTATAGATATAGTGAGAAAGGTTTTTTGTAAGACCCCAGCCGGGGTCGAATATTCCTTCCGGCCAAAATTGCTATAACATATAAACCCGGAGGGTTTATTGAGAGCCATATTTACCCGACTTATTATTCTACAGCTTCATTTCCCAACCCTTCTGATAGGTGCGCGACCAGTATTTCTCTGCTTCGGCATCGTTCAGGATATGGCCATTCTCAGGATTGAGGTTTAAAGTCCGGCCAACCCGCTGGGCTATGTTTCCAAGCTGCACAAGCAGTGTACTTTTGTGTCCCGATTCCACATCCGAATTCAAAGGAGAACCTTTTTTAATTGCATCGAACATGTTCTGGATATGAATAGCATCCAGCAACTCAGCAGGATTCGAGAGATTTCTCGGATCAATCCGCTGGTCGTCTTTGGCTTCTTTGATTACCTTATTGTTGAGGTCGTAAACTGTGTAGCTGTTGCCTGATGGGATGAACACACTGCCCTTTTCGCCATAGAAAATGGCTCCTACTGAGCTGCCTTCGATGTGCTTTCCATTGCAGCTGCGACCTTCCCACGACATGGCCGAGCCATTCGGAAATTCAAGATTGATCACCTGGGTATCGGGTGTTTCCCAGTCGTCCTTGTAGCGGTATCTTCCGCCGTTGGAGCTGACTTTGATAGGGTAATCGACTCCCATTCCCCAGCGCAGCAGGTCGACCATGTGGGTTCCGTTGTTCAGTGCCTCGCCCGTTCCCCAGTGCCAGAACCAGTGCCAGTTGTAATGCACAATATTGTCCTTGTATTCCTTCCGTGGTGCGGGACCCTGCCATAAATCCCAGTTGAGCCATTCGGGAACCGGAACTACTTTACCGGTGCCAATAGGTCCGCGATTATTTGTGTACCATCCTTTTCCAAAATATACTTTTCCGATAATGCCTTTTTTGATGTCCTCAATGGCCGTGAAAACATTGGGCCAGGAACGGCGCTGGTTTCCCATCTGCACAATTTTATGGTACTTTTGGGCAGCAGCAACAAGCATTTCACCTTCGTTGGGATTATGGCTGCAAGGTTTTTCAACATACACGTGTTTTCCGGCCTGCAAGGCAAGCATCGAAGCCGGAGCATGCCAGTGGTCGGGAGCCGCAACTACAAGGGCATCGATATCCTTGCTTTCGAGCGATTTCCTGAAGTCGACAAAACTTTGGGGAACAACAGTCTGGCGGTCCTTAATAGCCTCCAGGCATGCGGTGATGGCGCGGGAGTCCACGTCGCAGATGTGAGCCACCTCGCAATTGTTTTGGGCAGCAAAATTCCTTGCCAGCGCTTTTCCACGGGAGTTTACGCCCATCATCGATACCACAATTTTATCGTTTGCGCCAATGATGCGGGAATAGCTGCTTGCACTAAATCCGGGCAGCACTCCGCCTACGGATAAGGCTGCTGTTCCTAAAGCTGCATTTCTGACAAAGGTTCTTCTGGATTGATTCATATAATAATAAGTTAGATGTCGATAATTCTATACCAAAATTTTAGATGCTTTAGCTTCTGCTTTCTTCATTACTTCCGCAATGCTTTCAGGTTTGCCTCCTTTGGCCTTGCTGATATCGGCCGCTTCCATAAAAGCTAATATTTCAAGTGTTTCCTCTGGTTTTACCGGAACCTGACCGGTGTCGAAAAATTTTATAATTTGCTCGAGTAGCGGATTGTAACCTGCATAAGGTCCCAGTACCTTAATACCTTTTTCACCAAAAACGGTTCCGCCATAGTCTTCCTTCCCTTTCCGTATTCCGCGGAAAGTGCCGATGCGTCCGTCGTCCCAGGTGCCAACAACCATATCGGTGTATGCATCCGATATCCTTACAACGCTTTTGCATCCTGTTCCCATAGCCGTGAAGAGCGTTTCGACGCCATGAATACCATACCAGAACAGGTCGGGATGCGTTTTTTCAAGTTTGGCAGGACTGAAGGTCTGCGCTCCGGTAACTTTCCCGATGGTACCCGACAATACCTCATCCATCCCGGTTATGTACCGGAGTGATGAGCTTGAAAACACCGGGATATTATATTTTTTCGATGCATTGAAAATGGCAATTGCATCGGCAAGAGAGGCAGTCATGGGTTTATCGATAAACATCCTTTTACCGGATTTGAAAACTGCCATGGCTTGCTGTAGGTGCAGGCGTCCGTCGTTGGTTTCGAGAAGCACAAAATCAACTTTCGTGAGCATTTCCTCAATGGAACCTGAAATCTCCACGCCATATTTCTTAACTTCGGTAATGTATCCAGGAATGCGGTCCACGCTCGAAGCAATGTCGTTACTGCCTTTCGGGTAAGCAGCCACAACCTTGTAACCGTTAAAACTGCTGTTGTCGCCACTGTTCAGGGCTTTCGTAAAAGCAACGCTGTGCGAAGTGTCCAGACCGATGATACCTATTCTTTTCTCGGGTGCCTTGAAAAAGACTCCGGCATTTGCCGATGCTGCCAGACTAAGTCCGATGCCCGACAAGGTTGCGGTTTTCAGGAATACTCTCCGTTCAATGGGTTTCATAAAGAGTAGTTAAGTTGAATGAATATTAAAGGTAATATTAATATCGGTTAAAGTAGAAGATTTCTCCCCTGTAATATCAATGTTATAAGACTCCCATTGCAATTAACAGCCATTTATTCACTTCATAGTTATTTTCATAGAAGATCATGAGCTCCCTGTCACTTTTTTGTGACCAAAAAAGTATACTCTGACAAAATCAAATTTTTAAGCAACATTTTTTAGTTCTCGAGGATCTAAAGTAATATGTCCTAAAGTATATTCCTGGCCGGAATTAAC
>JAJYAG010000183.1 GCA_021779665.1 Bacteroidota bacterium
GCCCTTTGCCATTCTTTTGGAACTATAGCTTCCGGAGGATTTTCAACGCGGACATCAAGTATGGCAGAATTTTCCCCATATATACAGTATATTACATCTGTGTTCATGATAATTGCCGCAATTAATTTTAACCTTCATTATTACTTTCTTAAGGGCGCATTCAAGAAGGTGTTTCAGAATGAGGAAGTAAAGCTGTTTCTTATCATTTTTGGAGGCGCTTTGGTTGTGGTTGTTTTATCTCTGTATTTTGTGCATGGGTATGATTATGAAATTGCATTTCGTCAGGGTTTATTTAATGTTTCAAGTATTATTTCGACCACAGGTTTTGCAACTACTGATTATATGCTTTGGTCTCAATATCTTTGGTTTATATTGTTCTTTTTATTATTTGTTGGAGGGTGTGCTGGTTCAACTGCCGGGAGTATAAAGGTTGTTCGTTATTTATTGTTGTTCAAGCATATTCCTGTTCAATTTCGAAAATTACTTCACGAAAGAGGAATTATTGCGGCCCGCTTAAATGGAGAAATGATCCCTGAGGATTTGGTTTTCAGAACATTTGTATTTTTTATTATTTACCTGTTTGTTTGGGTGACCAGTACATTTTTATTGATGGTGACTGGACTGCCCGTTATTGATTCTATGGGAGGTGCTGCGGCATGTATGGCGGGTTGTGGTCCTGGATTGGGTTCCGTAGGTCCCGTTGGAAATTACCATCACCTACATGATTTTGCTAAATGGGTGCTTTCGTTCGACATGCTGGCAGGTCGTTTGGAGTTATTTTCCTTCCTTATTCTGTTTACTCCTTTCTTCTGGAAAAATAAGTAATACTTTTTTGGTGTAACTTCCTTATCTTTATTCTTTTAAATTTCTGAAAGATGAAGATAAGTAAGTTTGTTTTTATACTGATATGTGCCCTGGTTCTGGTTCAGTGTAATCGGAAGTCAAATCCTGTGACCAATAAAAATGTCAAACCTATAGTCAAAAGCGAATCTTCAGGAACAGCTTCGACGAAAAAAGCTGAAAACTTCGATAATTTCTATGTGCGCTTTCATAAGGACAGCTTGTTTCAGGTGAGCCGGGTTCAATTTCCGCTTAAGGGCAAAAAGGAAAATCTGAAAGGGTCATCATCCTGGACAAAAGAAAAGTGGATGATGATTAAAGCCACTTCAAATGAAGTTGACCGAAATGAATTTAACGTTAAAACGGTTAAGAACGCCGATTCCTATTTTGAAGGCATTTACTGTAAAAACTGTGGCTTCAGCTTCGAAATGGAATACAGGCTCATTAATGGCAAGTGGTACCTGGTTTATTTACAGGAGAAAGATCTTTAGTGTTTAAAAATTACTTGATTCTGTATTCCACGCCATTGATGATTGCACTCCTCAGTGTGTCGGCAACTCCCCAGGCGTACGACTGACTTATTAATCGTCCAATTCCAGGCGCCAGAATGATAGTGTGTTCGTCGTCTACAGCCTGAATGAGATCGTAATCGAATTTCATGCAGTTTGATATTTGCCTGTTGTTCACGACGACTTTCAAATTATTCGAAATCTTGGAAACTTTCCAGAGGTGGTTGTTGTCGTCCTCAGGATATGTCCATGAGCTCTTCACCGGTGCGGCAAAATCGTATTTCAGGATTTCTCTTTTTTTATCTGAGGTGATCATAAACACCTTACCATCGCTGGTTTTTCTGTAATATTCCTTGTAGGTATAAAAAACTGTATCAGCAACTATACTCTCGTTTACTACTTCGTAATATTCCTTATTGTTTATAGTTACGACTTCTTTTACTGTAGCTCTGGAGTTTGAATAATTCCAGACATTTCCTGTCATTAAAGGAAGATAGTCGTTAGATAGTTTATCCGGTATCTCTGTATAGATTATGTTTTCTCTTTCGCAGCTTGCGATTAAGATTGCAGTTAATGCTATTGTTAAAACTGCAATTTTTCGGGGGTTTATAGTTCTTATTGCTCTCATAACGTTTTTGTTTTATACTATGATGCAAACCAGATGCAATAGTTGCGTCGGCTGGAGATTTATGAACAAAAAAAGCCCTTCTGTCGCAGAAGAGCTTTTTTATAACTATAACTAAATTTATAAACCAATTACAATCCTTTAGCGAGCATATAATACAACTCGTTCCATTTCAGTTCTTTCTTGAAATCTGCAATATTGGTGTCCTTATTGATCTGAATAAGTTCAACGTCGGCGATGTCGCAGAAATCCTCAATGTACTCGGCAGTTACAGCCTGGCTGAATGCATTGTGATGAGCGCCACCGGCTAAAATCCAGGCAGCGGCACCAACTTTCAGGTTAGGCATTGGGATCCAAAGAGCATTTGCAACAGGCAGTTTCTCGAGTTTGGCTTCGGGTTTTACACATTCAACATCGTGTACCACCATGCGGAAGCGGTTGCCCATATCAACAAGGCTGGTGCATGTAGCCGGTCCGATAACTGTGTTGAATACAAGACGTGCAGGATCTTCCTTGCCACCTATGCCAAGAGGGTGAACTTCTATTTTGGCTTTACCATCGGCAATGCTGGGGCAAATTTCGAGCATATGCGATCCAAGTGCTTTGTAGCCACTTGGGTTGAGATGGTAAGTGTAATCTTCCATAAAGGAGCAGCCGCCTTTTAATCCGGCACCCATTACCTTTACGGCACGCACCAGGGCTGCATGTTTCCAGTCGCCTTCTGCTCCAAAACCATAACCTGCCGCCATTAAACGCTGCGAAGCAAGGCCGGGCAATTGTTTTAATCCGTGCAGGTCTTCAAAAGTTGTTGTGAAAGCTTTAAAATTGCCTTGCTCCAGGAACCATTTGAAACCGGCTTCAATACGGGCCTGGTAACGAACGTTGTCGTAATATTTTCCACCTTTCTGACCTTCTTTGTCGAAATCGTAGGTGGCGTTGTATTCTTCAATTAATTTATCGATATCTGCTTCGCTAACCCCATTGATAATCTTAACGATGTCGCCAACGGGCCAGGTGTTAACTGATAATCCGAATTTGATCTGGGCTTCAACCTTGTCGCCTTCGGTAACAGCAACTTCGCGCATGTTATCGCCAAAGCGGGCAAGTTTAGCTCCCTGCATATCGTACCAGGCAGCAGCAGCGCGTGTCCAGATGCCAATACGTTCCTGAACGTCATCTTCCTGCCAGTAGCCTACCACAACCTTGCGGTTTTTGCGAAGGCGCGATAAAATAAACCCGTGTTCGCGGTCACCATGAGCAGCCTGGTTGAGGTTCATAAAATCCATGTCGATATCTTTCCATGGAAGATCGCGGTTGTATTGGGTGTGTAACTGTAAAAGCGGTTTGCTTAACAATTTCAGGCCGTTGATCCACATCTTGGAAGGTGAAAATGTGTGGCACCAGGTTATTAAACCGATACACTGTTTTGAGGCATTGGCCTCTATGCATACATTGGTAATTTCATCAGGACTTCTCATTACCGATTTGCAAACAATGCTAACCGGAATCTTTGCCGACTTATTAAAGAAAGCAGCCATTTCCTGAGCATGCACACCAACGGTTTTGAGTACCTCAGGTCCGTACAGGTCCTGACTACCGGTAACAAACCAAACTTCCAATGCTTTTAAATTGATAGTCATAGTATATAAAAATTAATTGTAAATTATTGATAATGAGTTTGTAGCTTAATTAAGTGTTTTATTTACGCTTAAATGTAAAACTAAACTATAATTTCATAAAAACCATACAATTTCAAAAATATTTTAAAGAATTTAAAGTTTGGATTTTGGTATGTGTCAACTATTTATTTTCAGAAGTTCGTATGTCAGGCATGGGTGCAAGATATTCATTATTTGAGGTTTGGGATTTGTTGGTGTTTGGCCGAATATTTAATAATTGTTAAAAGAGTTGACTTTTGTTTTTGATTGGTTTACTTTTAAAAGCAAATAGAACCAAGCCAATAAAACTATTGAATATTCCTCAACTCACTTAATACAAATATATGAAAGACCTAACCCGCCGAAAGTTTCTGACTACAACCAGTCAGGGATTAATTGCATCAACCTTTATTCCGGCCTTTTTGAAAAATGACATTCCTCTTGCTTTAGGATTGAGCAACGAAGATGCCGGATTGAACGGTTATCTGAACCGATTTGGAGTTACTGAAAGCCTCATTCGTGAAGTTCTTGCTGAAGGACTTTCCCGGGGAGGCGATTTTAGTGAATTGTTTTTTCAGCATCGGATTTCAAATAATATCAGTTTGGAGGACAAACAGGTAAACCGTGCTTATACCGATATTATCTATGGTGTTGGTATTCGCGTTTTAAAAGGTGATCAAACCGGATATTCCTATACGGAAGAGATTACACCTGCAACTTTAAAGCAAGCTGCAAAAACAGCGGCAGCAATAGCAAACTCTTCAAAAACGGTTAATCCGGTACAGATGAAACTTTTCAAACATCAGGATTTTTACCCAGTTCAAACCGGTTGGGAAGGAGTCGGAATAGGCGAAAAGATTCCATTTTTGAACAGATTGAACGATAAAATTTTTGAACAGGATAAACGTGTAATTAAGGTTAATGCAGCTATAGCTAACGAATCTAGCTATATTCTGATTGCTAACTCTGATGGCATAATAACTTACGACTTTCAGCCAATGGTTACCATTTATTCTTCTTGTATTGCTGAGCAGAATGGTAAACGTGAGAATCACGGCTCCAGCCGGTCTATGCGAAAAGGTATGGAAATGCTTACGAATAAAGAGATTGATGCCATTGCAGACGAGTCGGTTAAAAGAACAGTTAGCTTATTTGATGCTGTGAAACCTGATGCCGGCGAAATGGAGATTGTACTTGGACCAGGTGAATCGGGAATTTTGTTACACGAGGCCATGGGGCATGGCTTTGAGGCTGATTTTAACAGAATAAAAACTTCGATTTTCTGTGATAAATTGAATCAGAAAATATCCAATGAGCATGTAACTATTGTCGACAGCGGTTTAAATCCATGTTGTCGCGGCACAATTAATGTCGACGATGAGGCAAATGAAAGCAAAGAAACTGTAATGGTCGAAAACGGAGTGCTGAAAAGTTACCTACACGATAGAATCAGTGCTAAGTATTATGGGGTTAAACCAACAGGAAATGGGCGTCGCGATACTTTCCGGAATATGCCCATTCCGCGCATGCGAAATACTTATATGAAAAATGGCCCCCATACTCCTGAAGAAATAATTGCTTCAGTTAAAAACGGTATTTATGCTGAACAGTTTACAAATGGTCAGGTAAATATCGGGGCCGGCGATTTTACGTTTTATGTGAAGTCAGGGAATATTATTGAAAACGGTAAGCTGGGACGTCCTATAAAGGATGTTAATATCATAGGAAATGGCCCCAAATCATTAGCCGATATTGTGATGGTTGGGAATGATATGAAAATGTCGAATGCTTCGTGGACATGCGGTAAAGGCGGTCAGGGAGCCCCTGTAAGCATGGGAATTCCAACAGTTAAGATATCAAAAATCACTGTTGGTGGTGTCAATAAATAATCTCACTTCACAATTAAGCAAATCAACTATGGAAAGTAAATTAGAACTTGCCCGCTGGGCAAATAGCATAGCCTTAAAAAATGGCGCCAGTCAGGTTAAAGTGGATGTTTCCCGTCAAAGGGAAGTAAACATTGAGATTCGTGATAAAAAGATTGATAAACTTCTTGAGTCAACAAGCAGTTCTTTAGGTATAAGTATTTATGTGGATAACAAATATTCGCGCCAAAACACCAATGACCTTAGAAAACCTGAGCTGGAAAAGTTTATTAAAGAAGCAATAGCCGCAACAAAATACTTGGCAAAAGATGAGTTCAGGTCGCTTCCCGATCCGAAATTTTGTAAGAATCTAAATCTCGATTTAAAAATAACTGACAGCAAGTATGAAGCTATCGATTCTTCACAAAAGATTAAGATAGCACAGGAAATGGAGGCTACAGCCTTACCGATGAGCGACAAAATAATTTCAGTAAGTGGTTATTTTTCAGATGGGATCTACGAGTCGGCAATGGTTCTTAGTAATGGATTTGAAGGAGAAGATAAATCAACTTACTATTCCATTACCACAGGTGTTTCGATAAAAGATGAGAATGGAGCGAGGCCTGGTGGATGGAAGGGCGTTAATGCAAGGTTTTTTTCGGGCCTGACCGATCCCAAAGCCATAGCCAAAGAGGCCGTTGAAAGAGCATTGAAAAAGCTTGGTCAGAAGAAAATTGCTTCCGGTAAATATGATATGATTATCAGAAATGAAACAGTACCAACAGCTTTATCCATGTTAATGAGCCCGATGAGTGGAAGGTCTCTCCATCAAAAAAGTTCATTTCTGGATGGGAAGTTAGGGCAAAAGCTATTTTCGGATAAGTTAACGGTAACCGACGATCCTCTTCTTCCCGGCGGACTTGGTTCTCAGTTATTCGATGGTGAGGGTATGGCCTCCCGGAAAATCGTACTTGTTGAAAATGGTGTTTTAAAGAACTTCTTTATTGATAATTATTATGGGAAAAAGCTGAACATGGAACCCACAACAGGAGGTTCAACCAACCTGGTGTTTTCAACAGGCGCCGAATCCCTGGAAGCGCTTATTAAAAAGACCAAAAAAGGTATTTTGGTTGAAGGATTCAACGGAGGAAACTCTAATTCCACAACAGGCGATTTTTCCTATGGAATTGAAGGAATGCTGATCGAAGACGGTAAAGTTACCCAGCCCGTAAACGAAATGATAGTATCGGGCAATGCTTTAAGTTTCTGGAGTTCGCTGGCAGATTTGGGCAACGACCCATATCTGTATTCATCGTGGCTAACACCAAGTATGTTGTTTAAGGATATAGATTTTGGAGGATTATAAAAAACAGAAACCCCGGCAATTCGTCGGGGTTTCTATTTTTCTAATTCAAACGCTCCTTATGATGATAATGCGTGTGCAACAAATGATGCGACTTTTCACTTAACGGAGCGCCAAGAAATTCTTCGTAAATCTTTTTGATATCAGGGTTTTCGTGCGACTTTCGCAGTTGCTTCCCTTCATCTTCCTGGTAGATCGCATTTATCCGTTTTCTTCGCACCTCGTCGGTTGTTACTCTCGGCTGACCGCCACCGCCGATGCATCCTCCGGGGCAAGTCATAACTTCTATAAAATGAAATTCCTCGCCTTGCTTTATGGCTTCGAGTAATTTTGTGGCTTTACCCAGTGAGTGTGCAACGCCCACTTTTAGAGTTACGCCTTCAAGAAAATTCCATTCGGGAAGCGTTCCTTCAATTTTTAAACTTGCTTTTTTGATTCCTTCCAACCCCATCAAAGGTTCAATGTGAAGGTTTTCCAGCGGAAATGGTTTGCCGGTTACAATTTCGTAAACCGTGCGAACAGCAGCTTCCATTACTCCGCCTGTATTTGCAAAAATGTCAGCAGCCCCCGACGACAAACCAAAAGGAGAATCCATTACCCCATCAGGTAACTCCCTGAAGTCAATTCCTGCCTGGTGGATCATACGTCCCAGTTCACGCGTGGTGAGCACATAATCAACATCGGGAATGGTGTTTTGACTCATTTCGGTACGTTGGGCTTCAAATTTCTTGGCAGTACAAGGCATCACAGAAACCACCACAATGTCTTCGGGTTTTTTGCCTGTTTTTTGCGCATAATACGATTTGGCAAGCGCTCCAAACATCTGCTGTGGCGATTTGCAGGTAGAAATATGATTCAGAAAACGCGGGTAGTAAAATTCCATAAAATTGATCCATCCCGGCGAGCAGCTTGTAAATTGGGGCAGAGCCACATCCTCCTTGTTCACCATCTTCTTCTTCAACCGGTAAAGTAATTCGGTTCCTTCTTCCATAATGGTAAGGTCGGCAGTGAAATTAGTGTCGAAAACCTTATGGAATCCCAGGTGCCTGAGAGCAGTAACCATTTTCCCGGTAACCAGCGTTCCGGGTTCATAGTCGAAGCACTCGCCCAGTGCAGCTCTGATGGCGGGAGCAGTTTGAACGATAACATATTTGTCGGGATTATCGAGTGCTCTCCATACATCCTGAATGTGATCCTTTTCTATAATTGCTCCCACGGGACAAACAGCGCTGCATTGCCCGCACTGAACGCATGCTACAGAGTCAAGATCCTGCGAAAAAGCAGGTCCTATGGTAGTGTCAAAACCTCGGCTTTGAGGAAACAACGAGCCAACCATCTGAACTTCGCTGCATACGGTTACACAGCGGCGACATTTGATACATTTGCCTGAATCGCGTATCAGGGCAGGGGTAGTTTCGTCGATATGTTTACGGGTGCGTTCGCCTTCAAAACGGAGATCGGTAACACCCATTTCGGCAGCAAGTGCCTTTAATTCGCAGTCGTCGTTACGGGAACAAGTTTTGCAATCGCCATCATGCTCCGAAAGAAGCATTTCCAGTACGAATTTTCTGGAGTCGCGGGCAGCTTTTGAATTTGTGAAAACTTCCATCCCTTCAGTAACCGGAGTCGCACATGCGGCTATCATGGTTTTTGCTCCTTTCACTTCTACCACACAAATACGGCAGGCGCCTTTTGCTTCGGTATTTTCGAGGTGGCATAAGGTTGGAATTCTAATACCCAGCTCCCGTGCCGCTTTTAGTATGGTTGTGCCATCGGGAACATCAACAGGAATATTGTTTATATGTAATCTGGCCATTTTAGTTAATTTTAGGTTAATCAATCCTTACCATAATCGCACCGTAAGCAGCGTTTTGCCTGACGAATCGCTTCGCTTTCCACCCATACCTGTTCCACCTCATCGAAGCTGTGTTTACGGCGTTCGGCAGGAATGAGCGTAAGCTTTTGTTTGGGCAGGTTAACGGGATCTGCATCCGGGTCGAAGAATGTGTCTGTTTTCTTTTCGTGTCTCCAGAACGCGTGGTTGGCGCCTGTGAGAAATGCATCGATTCCGACTGCAGCTTTTTCTCCGCCGGCAACAGCTCTGATTACGGTTTGCGGGCCTGACGTAGCATCGCCCCCGGAGAAAATCCACGGTACTGATGTCTGGCCATTCTCAGGATTGGTTTTGAGGAATGCTCCGTTGAACAGCGTTTCCACCGGAGTCTCTCCCAGAATTTCCTTGCAGTTCAGGGATTGACCTATGGCCATGATTACCTGTTCGGCTTCTATTACAAAAGTTCTCTCTTCAGCCTCAGGACGCCTGCGGCCACTGGAATCGAATGCTCCCAATCGGTTGGACTGGCATTTGATTCCTGAGACTTTGCCTTCCGAGCTCAAGATCTCGATAGGATTGGTGAGTGTGTGCAAAATAATGCCTTCTTCCAGCGCCTGATCGATTTCTTCCGCGTAAGCCGGCATCTCGTCCTGGGTACGGCGGTAAATTACACGCACTTCTTCGGCTCCAAGCCGTATTGCTGTGCGGGCGGCATCAATGGCTGCATTTCCACCACCTATTACTACAATCGATTTTTTTACAGGCACTGATCCCCTGAGGTTGTAGGTACGGAGGAAGTTAAGCGCATCCACAACGCCTTCGGCTTCCTTGCCGGGAAGATTCAACGTTAATCCCGATGGTGTGCCAACACCGATGAAAATCGCTTCATAACCCTGTTCTCTCAACTGTGCCAAAGTAAAGTCCTTACCAAGCCGCTTACCGGTTTCGATGGTAACGCCCATTCCTTCGATCATACGGATTTCACGGGCCAGGATTTCCCTTGGCAGCCGGTAGGCCGGAATGGTTTGAACCAGCATTCCTCCGGGCCGGTGTTCGGCTTCGAAAACGTGCGGACGGTAGCCAAGCCTTGCCAGAAAATATGCGCAGGATAAGCCGGCTGGTCCGCCGCCAATTATGGCGATCTTACGTTTGGCGTTTACTTCGTTTTCTTTTACCTCCGGTACCTGGATGGTGATTTCCTGGTCGACCATAAATCTTTTAATGGCTCTAACAGCCAATGAGTCGTCGAGGGTAACGCGCCGGCATTTTTCTTCGCACGTATGGAAGCAAACGCGGGCACAAACTGCAGCGAACGGATTGCGTTCCCGATGCAACTTCAGTGCCTCGGCATAACGTTTTTCGCCCACGAGGGCTATAAATCCCGGTACATCTACATTGGCCGGACAAGCGCTCTGACACGGGGCCCTTACAAGGTCGGAGCATACCCCGGCTTCGCAGTGTTTACCGAAGATGTGTGCTTCATATTCTTCGCGGAAATAGCGTAATGTTGACAGTACCGGGTTTGGAGCGGATTGTCCCAGACCGCACAACGAGGTCTTTTTGATTTCATGACCAAGTTCGTAGAGTTTGTCGATATCTTCGGGTTTGCCCCGACCATGGCAAATGCGGTCGAGAATCTCGAGCATTCTTTTTGTGCCAACACGGCAAGGAGCACATTTCCCGCAGGATTCCTCCTGGACAAACTCAAGAAAAAAGCGGGCCACATCCACCATGCAGGAGTCGTTATCCATTACAATTAAGCCTCCTGAGCCCATGATTGCTCCCAACTCGTTCAGCGATTCGTAATCAAGCGGAACATTCAGGTGCTGTTTGGGAATACATCCCCCCGAGGGGCCACCAATCTGTGCCGCTTTAAAAGGTTTGCCGCTGGCTGTGCCGCCTCCAATATCGTATATCAAATCGCCCAGTGTGGTGCCAATCGGAACTTCAACCAAGCCTGAATGATTGATAGAACCAGCAAGGGCAAAAACTTTGGTGCCTTTGCTTTTTTCGGTTCCGAATGAGGCAAACTGTTCTCCGCCATTGAGGAGAATAGCGGGTATGTTTGCAAAAGTTTCCACATTGTTCAAAACGGTTGGTTTACCCCAGAGGCCCTGGCTGGCAGGGTAGGGCGGACGGGGGCGTGGTTCACCTCTTTTTCCTTCGATGGAAGCAATCAGAGCTGTTTCTTCTCCGCACACAAAAGCACCGGAGCCCATGCGTATTTCAAGGTTGAAGGAGAAGTCGGTGCCAAAGATGTTATTACCCAGTAAACCATATTCGCGTGCCTTTTCAATGGCATGTTCGAGACGTTCAACCGCTAACGGATATTCAGCGCGGACGTAAACAAATCCTTCATCGGCGCCAATAGCGTAAGCGCCAATCGCCATTCCTTCGATGATACTATGCGGATCGCCTTCAAGTACGCTGCGATCCATGTATGCTCCCGGATCGCCCTCGTCGGCATTGCATAAAATGTATTTTTTTGAGGATGGATTTCGTTGTGCCATGTTCCACTTCATCCATGTAGGGAAACCTGCGCCACCCCGTCCTCTTAACCCCGATTTTTCAACTTCTTTAACAACCTCTTCGCGGGTCATTTGGGTGATGGCTTTGGCCAATCCCATGTAACCTGAATTCCCGATATATTCAAAAATGCTGAGCGGGTCAATTTCCCCGCAATTACGGAGTACAACTTTAGTTTGCCTTTTAAAGAAGTTAATATCTGTTAAAACAGGAATGGGCTTGCTCTCGGAGTTTTCTCTAAAGGCGAGCCGCTCCACCAGTTTGTTGTTTTTGACATGCGAGTGAACTATTTCCTCAACATCGTCGGGAGTAACGTTTTGATATAAAACTTTGTCGCGGCTCATTAATATTACCGGTCCATGGGAACAAGGCCCAAGGCATCCGGTGCCGACAACCGAAACGGTTTTTTCCAGTCCATAATGAGCCAGTGAGGTTTCCAGCTTTTCCTTAATTGCATTTGAGCCCGAAGCAAGGCAGCCACCTCCCATGCAGACCAAAATTTTCTCTTTCAGGACGGTACCGACTTTCTCTTTCTCCTTTCTTATTATTTGCCTGATATGTTCAAGATCGGCAGGAGTTTCTATTTTTTGAAGTACAGTGTTCATGGCTCTATTTTTTATAAACTTTTAGTACTTCGGCTACTTTGGAAGGTTTCAGCCGCTGAACCACATCGTTGTCTATCATTACCACCGGCGCCAGTCCGCAGGCACCAAAACACCGGCCGACTTCAAGCGAAAACTGCCGGTCGGGAGTGGTTTCTCCAACTTCAATCTTCAGTTCGTTTTTAACCGCATGAAGAACTTCGTGTCCGCCACGCACATAGCATGCGGTACCCTGGCAAACACGTACCACATGTTTGCCTTTGGGCTGGGTGGAGAAGAAGGAGTAGAAACCAACCACCCCTGCTACTTCACTGATGGGAATGTTGAGTTGCTTACTGATTTTTTTGAGTGCTTTTTCGGGAAGATACCCGTACATTTTTTGCGTTAACTGCAGCAATGGGATCAAACTTCCTGGTTTATCCTTACTTTCAGCAAAGATGCGGTCGAGATGATCCAGAATTTCATCTTCATTGGAGGCAGTTTGAGGTGTAGTAGTGTTCTCAGGTGCCATGATATTTTGGATTTAATTCATGGAAATTTACGCCATTGTTATTTGCATAACAATAAAAATAAGATGTTATAAATCAGATTTTAGCGACAGTAATGACTCGAATTTTGCGTTGTTGTTTTCTGGGGCGATTATTAAACAAATTGAGCTTAACAGTTACGCTAAGCTCAATTTAAAGAAACTAAAAATAACTAGGGTCGACAGTCCATCCCTCAAAGGTCCACAGGCAATACTGACCTGACAACCTTTGATAATTTGTATTGGCAGTTGACTGTCGTCTGAGGTCCGTGGACTATTGAAACTATTCAGAAGTGCCTGATTCGAACCTTTTATTTTTTCGGACCTTTGCCATTTCCGTGACCTCCTCCCTTGTTTTTTTCTTTCGATCCTTTAGGACCCTTGCCTCCCTTGTATTTGACCGACTTTTTACCGGCATTGTTTTTTAATGCATGAAACTCGGGAGATCCTGGTTTAATGCCCAGCTCTTTTGCTATTTCGCCCCAGCCGTTTGATTTGCGCACTTTGTAAACGCGAATGACATCATCAACTGGTCGATGACAAACCCTTGACATTTCCAGCGCGAAGTAAATATCAGAAGGAGCCATATTGAGTTCAGCATGGTAATAGTTAATTCTGTCTTCAGCAATATTGTATCCTACACTCATATCGGTTCTGAATTTGCCAAAGTCGGCATTTGCCGATACATTTATTTGATTTAAGTCTCCGTCAATCTGAAAACTGCCCGATCGGATCTGTGCATTTGCCTGATTTACAATTAAGGCAAAAAAGATTGTAATAATAAAAAAGCGCATAACATAATGGTTTTGGTGTCGGCTTTAATACGGGAAAATTAGTTTTTTAGTTTACGACAGGAATAAAAATGTTTGGATTTGATTAATGTACTATTAAAAATCGCTACGCTAAGTTCTCAATCCTTACCAATGACAGATTTGGCGAAAAGACTGTCAGTGAGAAATCAATTTTAAGCTCAAATAAAATCGAAATGCCAAGGTTCGGGACTGGCTTTAGAAAAATGGCGTGAAGAAAACAAAAGAGTTACCGCAACGAGGAGATTGAAGCGGTATTAACAGAAATAAAACTTTATCTTGTCAAATAGTTTGTAAATTCGGAAAATCTTCAAATTTACACCATAATAGCGGCTTATCTCCGCAGTAGGGAACTCTTTTGTTTTTAGCCAATTTTCTGGAAGCCTTGAACTTTGGGTACCTTTGGTTCAAGCCAAAGGTACAAATGAACTGGTTGATACCCTGTCATCACCCCATTATGCCCATTTTTTCGGGACGGAGTCTACTTATGACATGATTTGGTAAGACTCTGTGAATGTGAGGTATCTATTGCGACGATGACAGAGAAATCTCTTTGCTTGATTGTTTTGCGCGTCGCTGAAATATATGCTCGAATTCAACCCGGGGGTTACACTTTGACTCGTCCTAAAAAAAGTTTACAGGTTAATTACTAAATCCTGGCATTAATTTACGTTTTAGAAAACGTCCTGAATTTGATTTACAATAGTAGGTCG
>JAJYAG010000300.1 GCA_021779665.1 Bacteroidota bacterium
GGATAAAACTCATCTTCGAGACCTCTTTGATAAAACTAAATTTCAAAATGACAAAGAACGTTTTAGGCTCAATGAGCCAAATTTGTTTAATTTTTAATACGTCCCAATTTTAATGGGACACTAATGGTAATTTCAGTCAAAATCATATAAAAATATAGCTGTGAGAATCCTAATCATTGAAGATGAGGCAAAAGTCGTATCGTTTGTAAAAGAAGGTCTGGAGGAGCATGGGTTTGAAGTCGATTTTGCAAATGAAGGATTAGCTGGAGAAAGGAAAATCGCTGAGAATGTTTATGACCTGGTGGTTCTGGACATCATTTTACCCGACATCAACGGGTTCGAACTTTGCAAGCGCATAAAAGATGTCAGACCTAATTTACCCGTACTCATGCTGACAGCCTTGGGTACCACCGATGATAAACTCACCGGTTTCGACTCGGGAACAGACGATTACCTGGTTAAACCTTTTGAATTTAAAGAACTTGTTGCCCGAATCAGAGCGCTTTTAAAAAGAAGCTCGGGTGTTGCCCAGCCATTGAGCAAACTTGTAGTTGCCGACCTGGAATTGGATTTAAAAACCAAACTTGCCAAACGGGGGAATAAAACCATCGAACTTACAGCCAAAGAATATGCGCTGCTGGAATTTTTAATGAAAAATGTAAACACCGTAGTGTCCCGGATAGAAATTGCAGAGAACGTTTGGGATATAGGATTCGATACAGGAACCAATACCATTGACGTTTACATCAATATTCTCCGGAAAAAAGTTGACCACGGGTTCGATACAAAGCTTATTCACACTAAAATAGGAATGGGATATATTTTAGTATCTTAAATTATGATATTACGCCGGAGATTACGTTTTCAGTTTAATCTGTTAGTATTTACCATTCTTGCCATTTCCCTGTTCAGCATTTATATTGCTTTCTCCTTTTTCAAACAGGAACAATTTTACGATTTGCTATACCGAAAAGTCAAGACTGCGGCAGTGATCCTTACGGAATTAGATGAAGTAGATACAACACTCTTCAGAAAACTAAAGAATTATTCAGCTTCAACTCTTGAAAGCGAAAATATCCTGGTTTATGATCTGCAGCACAAGCTTATTTTTCATAATAACTCCGCAAACTGGCCTGTTGATGAAGCGTTTCTGAAAAAAATTGAAAAAGAAAACCTTATAAAATTATCCGTAGGTAAGTATTATGGATTGGGATTGTATTACAAGGGTAATAAAGGAAACCTGATAGGAGTAATTTTTGCTGAGGATACCTTTGGAAATAAAATTATGATGCGTTTAAGGGCAATACTGATAACGGTTCTGTTAATAAGCCTTTTGGTTATTGTTCTTGCCGGGCGATTTTACGTTGATAAATCGTTGCGACCTATTAATAACCTGATAGATAAAATAAACTCCATTGGCGAAAGCAATTTAAGTGAAAGAATTGAAACAGGAAACAGGTCGGACGAAATAGCACAACTTGCAAAGGCCTTCAATTCAATGTTAAACAGAATGGAAGCAGCTTTTCAGTCGCAGAAGTTGTTTATCGCGAATGCTTCACATGAACTTCGGACGCCATTAACGATTATATCGGGGCAGCTGGATGTATTAAGGTTGAAAGCCCGAACTGTTGATGAATATAAACAGACAGTCAGTAATATACACCAGGATATAACAATTTTAATCCGGACTGCAAACCGGTTGCTGACTCTTGCTCATGCGAGCTCCGGTTTTTCGGAGGTACGACAAGCGCCCCTCCGCGTCGACGAGGTTATCTGGACAGCACGCGAAGAGCTTAAAGTCATATACCCTGAGGCTGTTGTTAATGTCAACTTCAGCGACAATATTCATGACGACAAACAGATAATAATTACGGGGAATGAGATGCTTCTTGTTTCTGCCTTTTTAAATCTCCTTGAAAATGGATGCAAATATTCTAAGCGCAAGATTGTTAATGTATTTTTAGAAACCCACGACAATTATATTGCTTTAAAGTTTGTGGATCATGGTATCGGAATAAAAAAAGAAGAGATCAGCCACCTTTTCGAACCATTTTACAGGGGTTCGAATACCATTGGAATTAAAGGACAAGGCATAGGGCTATCCATTGTGAGTAAGGTTATTTCGCTACATAATGGACAGGTTACAATAAATTCAACACCAGGAAAAGGTTCCGAATTCATTGTAACACTGCCTTTATCACACAACGAACTTCAAATTTAAGGTTTGACAAATTTAACTGCTGAACGAGGTTCGGAAAACAACCTTGCAGTTTGAATTAAAGCAAGATGAGAATAGGCCTGAGGGAAGTTGCCCAATAATCGTTTCGTCCGGAAATCGAGGTCTTCGCTGTAAAGGCCAACATGATTCGAATATTTCAGGATATCTTCAAAAATATCTTTTGCTTCATCAACATTCCCTGTTTTGTACAAGCTATTAATCAACCAGAAGGTACAAATTGTAAATGAGCTGGTCGGAATCCCAAAATCGTCATGGTTCCTGTACCTGTACATCAGGCCGTCTTTATACAAATCCTGTTTAATAGCCTTCACTGTCTTAACATACAGGGGATCTGTTCCTTCAATAAAACCATAGGTTTCCATTTGCAGCACCGAGGCATCCATTTCCGACCCGCCATAATATTGAGTAAAGGCTTCCTTTTCAGCATTCCAGCCATTGGCATAAATATCATCTTTTATAACTTTTGCTACAACTTCCCATGGTTCAATATATTCCTGCTTATTTAGCAATTGGGCAATTTTAACGGCACGATCCATGGCCACCCAGCACAAAACTTTTGAAAACACAAAATGCTTTTGCTCACCTCTGAACTCCCAAATACCATTGTCGGGCTGCTGCCAAATTTCGGTTACTACACGTGCTATACGCTTTGTTATGGACCAAATCTCTTCTGTTTCATCGAGGGTTCCGCTAAAAAACCTGAAATACTGGTAAATTACATCCATCAAAAAACCGTAAATATCGTGTTGCGCCTGCCGGTATGCCGCATTTCCAACCCGCACCGGCTGTGAATTTTCGTAACCCGACAAATGTTCGAGGAATGTTTCGGTAAGTTCGCGTTCTCCCCTTATTCCATACATTATCTGAAAATTATCAGTTTTTGTTTTGATAATGTTTTTTATGAAAGTAATAAACCGGCGGGCCGATGAAAGATGTCCAAGGTCAATGAGTGTCTGTATAGTCATGGATGCATCGCGTAACCAGCAAAAACGGTAATCCCAGTTGCGGGTCTCG
>JAJYAG010000184.1 GCA_021779665.1 Bacteroidota bacterium
GGATAAAACTCATCTTCGAGACCTCTTTGATAAAACTAAATTTCAAAATGACAAAGAACGTTTTAGGCTCAATGAGCCAAATTTGTTTAATTTTTAATACGTCCCAATTTTAATGGGACACTAATGGAAACAGATCTTAACAGGGGGCTGGTAGCCTGGTATCCCTTTTCGGGAAACGCTAACGATGAAAGCGGAAACGAACATCATGCCACCTTGCGCGGAGCAACTTTAAAAAGTGACAGGTTTGGTAAACCCAACAGTGCTTACCTGTTTAACGGTAAAAAAAACACAATTCCTTTTGCAGGAGCCAAAATTAAGAGACCACAAGGAACGCTAAGCTTCTGGGCTCAGACTAACCGAAAAAGCTCGAACATTCTAACTCTTGAAGCTATTCCCGGAAAACTTGTTATTACTGTCCGAAAAGTGAATTATAAGTATGAGATGGAATTAAAAGTCAACAACAAAAAAGTTTTTCTGAAGGACAAAACAATACAGCCAAATGCTGATACTTTTGACTTTATTGCCCTGGTTTGCGATGGAAAAAGTATTCATCTCATGGTAAATAACAGGAAAGCAGGATCGTTGAAGTTCGATAAAAAACTGGCTGAGCTCTTTCTTCCCTATACGCTTAAAAAAGATCCGACCTTTTGCAGCAAGGCTGTTCTCGACGAAATCCGCATTTATTCACGAGCTTTGAACGATGAAGAATTGGATGCTTTGTTCACTGAGTCGTTTTCAACTCCTGAATTATCGTACGAAACCCATATTAAAGTTGCAAAAAACTCTGCCGAAATATACAGAACAGTGCTTTCCGACGGAGGCTCAGCAATAACAAGTATGGGCGTTTGCTGGAATACAACCGGTGCCCCCGATACATCCGACAATAAAACCTCGCAACCCGGGCATGTCGGGATTTTCAAAAGTACCTTAACCGGTTTGCTGCCCGCCACAAAATATTATGTAAAAGCCTATGCGATAAATTCCAATGGAGTTGGCTACAGCGACGAAGTATTTGAATTTATAACCCTGCCCGATCTTGCCTATGGAAGCCTTACCGATATTGACGGTAACGTATATCGTACCATAACAATAGGTACACAAACGTGGATGGCCGAAAATCTTAAAACCACCACCTATGCCGATGGTACTCCTATTGCCAATGGTACTTCGATGCCCAGCGATCCCGGGAAATTTTATTATATGTTTCTGGGTGATACCCTTCATCGTGAAGTTTATGGTTTACTTTATACCTGGGAAGGCGCTACCAACTCCACTCCCGGAGCCGCTCATACCAGTGGAATCCAGGGAGCCTGCCCTGACGGATGGCATATTCCTTCATATGCCGAAAAGCAGGCATTGCTGAATTATCTGGGAGGTTATGCCGAAGCCGGAAACAAACTGAAAGAAGCAGGCGAAGCGCATTGGGACTCACCCAACGATGGCACCAACGAAAGTGGGTTCACCGCCCTTGGAAGCGGCGTTAAGTCCATGGAAGAAGGAGTTTACGGTGTTTTTACCGATTACCGGAACCTCACTTATTTCTGGACTTCTGAATCGTATTCCAACAATCTTCCTGAAAATGCCAGTTATTTCTCACCTGTGTTACAGGTAAACGGGTCGGATCCTCATTACTGGTCGCCGGCAGTTAACTACGGTGCCCCGGTAAGATGTATCAGCAACAACATAAATTCGTATGTAACCATTCCTCAATTAACAACATCGCTTTCGGAAATAACTTCAAATTCTGCGACCGTTGAAGGTACAATGGAATCGGATGGTGGTCAGTTCAGAACTATACGGGGATTTTGCTGGAGTACAAATCCTGCGCCCGATACCTCCGATCTTAAAACCACGGGACTCGACGACAGAAAGACCTTCATAAATACCATTACCGGACTTTTGTCCAATACCCGATATTATGCAAGGGCTTACGGCATTACATCGGCAGGGATAAGTTACGGAAATGAAGTCACTTTTATGACCCAACCGGCTATGTTGATTGGCGGAAGCAGGAATTCAGCTCAGCAGGAATTTGTCCTGGAAAACAGGGTTTCAACGACCGGGTTCGATTTCTACCCTAATCCGGCAAGTTCTGTAATTCTGTTCAGAAACCTGACCGAGGATGTGACTGTCACTATTTACGATGCCAAAGGAAAGATTCTGACAAACGGTAACATTATAAATAATATGACCGACGTAAGTTCACTCCCTGCCGGGGTTTATTATATTAAGATTAAGGATAATAAGAATACAGTCATTAAAAAGATGATCAAACAATAATGCTATTTATTCTGCTGTTGTAAGGCCCGGGGTTTCCAAAACAGGCTCCGGGTTGCTTTTCTCAGTCACCTCAGGGTTTACAGGGACTTTCAAATTCCCGGTTCTTTAATTGTGTTTTTTATACATTATTTATAGCATAAATAGAAAGATTGTACCTCCCATTTCGGAAGATTAAGTGTTAATATATTGAAAAAGATACTAACCATATTTGGTATCTGTATTTAACACTTTGAAACAAAAACACTCATTTTATGCTACAAACTGAAGGTTCAGAGCTTCAAAACAATGAACAATTAGAAAGAGATATACTTCAATTTCATCATAAATTAAGCGAATCAGTCAATCAAACAAAGATTCTACCTTCATCACAAATTGAAATCGAGTTCAACGACGATTTGTTTTTCAGCAACCCGCTAATGGATTCCACAGAGCTGTACCGTCAGATTGTAGATACTTCCAACGAAGGTATATGGGTTAGTGATTTGAATTCAAGGCTTATCTTCAGTAATAAAAAAGGCGCTGCGATATTGGGTTATACCCGCGAAGAAATTATCGGCCGGTCGGTTTTCGATTTTGTCAGCCAGGAAGGTAACAGCCTGGCTGAATTCTTCTTTGAGAGAAGAAAACAGGGCCATAATGATCAGTATGAACAAAAGCTGGTTCGCAAAGATGGAAGTATTCTGTGGGTTACCATTACGGCCTCCCCTATCAGGGATCAATCGGGGAATGTGGTTGGCACCCTGGGAATGCTTAACGATATAAGTCAACGCAAAATTGCCGAAATGGATCTCATGAAAAGTGAAGAGAAATTTGCTGCTGCTTTCCGAACGAGTCCCAATTGTTTAGCGATAAGCGATATCAGCACGGGAATTCTGCTCGATGTTAACGATACCTTTCTGTCAGTTTTTGAACTTACCCGCGAACAGGTAATAGGTAAAAATACTCTTGATCTGAATATTTATGCGCATCCCGACGATCGAACGGAATTAATAAATATCCTTGAAGCAGAGGGCCGGGTTGTTAACCACGATTTAAAAATAAAAACGTCTACAGGTAAGGAAAAATCAATTCGGGTTTCGATTGAAAAGCTGCCTCTGGATGATTATAATGTAATGCTCACCACAATACAGGATATCACGGAATTAACCACGATACAAAGCAATCTCAGGCAAAGTGAAGAACTATACCGGAACCTTGTTGACAGCGCAAACAGCATTATCCTTCGTTGGCGTGCCGATGGTAAAATTGTCTATATGAATGATTACGGCCTGAGATATTTTGGATATTCGCCGGGTGAAATAATTGGTCAAAATGCAGGAATTCTGATTCCTGAAGTGGAAAGCACAGGAAAAAATCTTGCAAATCTTGCAAACCAAATCATTCAAAACTCAGGAAAGTACATACAGCTGGAAAATGAAAACTTAAGGAAAAATGGCGAAAGAGTGTGGATATCATGGACGAACAAAGCCATTGGCAAAGGTAAGGACCTCGAAATTCTCACCATCGGTAATGACATTTCCCACCTTAAAAAAGCAAAAGAAGCTCTTAAAACTGAACATGCAAAGTTACAAGCCATTATCCAGAACATGGGAATTGGGGTGATCGTAACTGATGGCCGTGGCAATATCATAACCCTTAACACTGCTGCATTAAAAATTCATGGATACCAGACAAATGAAGAGTATGAAGCAAGAAAAGACAAATATTTCGAAGATTTTGAATTAAGAACTTTCGCCGGAGAAAAGATCCCTTTTGAAGACTGGCCGAATCTACAAGCCATAGGCGGCAATTTTGTAAAATCGTACGAGGCAATTCTTTTCAACAGAAGAACAAATTCCACCAAATTTCTTAGTTACAACGTTTCTCCCTTGTACGACGACCACCATAAACTTAAATACACCATATTCAACATAACCGATCTCTCCGAAATTCAGAAGATAAATGTCAGACTGAGTGAAACAGAACTCCGGTATACCAAATTATTTAACAACAAAACAAGCGCAATATCCCATAACCGCATAGTTTTCGATAATGCCGGACAGGCATCGGACGTGCGGATTCTTCAGGTGAACGATACCTATGCAAAAATTACAGGTATAAAAAAAGAAGATGTGGAAGGAAAAACCTTGCTTGAATTATTCCCTAACTTTGAAGATCACCATCCTGGACTTATAAATCAGTATGGGCAGATATCGCGGGAAGGCGGAGAAATTAATCTCGAATGTTTTGATGAACAGGTTGGCCGCTGGCTTTCGGTTTATGCCTACAGCCCAAAATTAAATGAATTCACGGCCATATTTAACGATATTACCGAGCGAAAAAATATTGAGGAAGAGATTATCTCCAAAGCCAGTGAAACGGAGACAATCTTAAGCTGCATACCTGATGCAGTTATAGTTTTCGATTCGAACGCAAGAATTATCAGAACAAATACCGCTGCCCAAAAAATTTTAAACTACCCGGAAATTTATAACAGCCTCGATCCCATTGAAAGGATAAACACCTTTTTTAAAGTGTGGAATGAGGACGGTAAACAAATTGCGCCCGAAAAAACACCCGGGTACCGGTCGGCTGTTAACGGCGAAGTAGTGATTAACGAAGTAATTTTGCTGGAGGCATTCGGGGAAAAGAAATGGTATTCCATGAATGCTGTACCATGGAGTATTTCGGGCAAACACTCAGGCGCTGTCCTCTCGTTAAACGACATAACTGCTGAAAGAAACAGTGCTCAGCTAATTCGCGAAAAGGAAGAACGGTTCAGAGCATTGGCCGACAATATGTCGCAAATGGGATGGATTGCCGACCGAGAGGGAAAAATAATCTGGTTCAACAAAAGGTGGTACGACTTTACAGGTTTAAGCATCGAAGATGTTTATCAGGGTAAATATCTCGAAATACATCATCCTGACTTTTTGGAATACATGACAAAAAGCTATGGTGAATCAATCAAGAGCGGAAATCCGTGGGAAGCAACACTTCCTATGAAAAGTAAAACCGGCGAATACCGGTGGTTTTTGGCAAGAGCATTGCCTATCCACGACGACAAAGGCAATATAAACTTATGGTTTGGTACGAATACCGATATTACCGAACAACGTCTCAACGAAGAAATGCTGCAGAAAAAAAACCTGGAACTGCAAAAAGCCAAGGAGAAAGCCGAAGAAAGTGTGAGGTTTAAAAATGCCTTTATCGCAAACATCAGTCACGAAATAAGGACCCCGATGAGCGGCATTCTCGGTTTTGCTGATCTGCTCAAGTCGCCCGATCTTTCCAGCGAATCGAAAAACTCATATATCGAAACTATCATTTCAAGTGGTGAACGTATGCTTGGAATTATCAACGACCTTATTTATATCTCGAAAATAGAAGCCGGT
Source organism: Bacteroidota bacterium (assembly GCA_021779665.1). Lineage (GTDB taxonomy): Bacteria > Bacteroidota > Bacteroidia > Bacteroidales > JAAUTT01 > JAAUTT01. The sequence goes on from JAJYAG010000184.1 coordinate 5,655, forward strand.
CAGCTGGAGTTATATAAGGACATAACCGATTTGCACAAGCTAATGGACGAACTTAAAGTCTTTTTTCAACCTGAGGCAAAGAAAAAGAAGCTCGATTTAAAGGTAACCAAAGCCTTGCCTCCCGATAAAATTTTAACCGAAACCGATAAAACCAAATTGTCGCAAGTATTAACAAACCTCATAAAGAATGCAATCAAATACACAGCCACGGGCTACATCGAAGTTGGATGCCGGTTCCAGGGCAGTTATTACATTTTCAATGTGAAAGATACCGGTATTGGTATTAAGGAAGAACATCAGCTGAATATTTTTGAACGGTTTAAACAAGGAGAAGTCTCAACGGAGGCACTTGAAGGATTAGGTCTGGGTCTGGCAATTTCAAAATCGATAGTTGATGCTTTGGGAGGAACAATTTGGGTGGAATCGGAACCCAAACTTGGCTCCACATTTTACTTTACCATTCCTCACAAGGAACAGGTTTACGCTGCTAAACCCAACTTAAACAACAATATTGAAATGAATACCCGGCTACCCGAATGCGAAGTTCTTATTGCTGAAGATGAGGAGTTTATTTACTACTTTTTAAATCAGTTTCTGTCAAAGAAAAATATAAAGACTCTCCATGCCAGCAATGGAGAGGAAGCTATTAACATGGTTATAGCTAACCCCAATATCCAGCTTGTACTTATGGATACGCGCATGCCTGTGTTAAATGGTCTGGAAGCAACCAAACGGATTAAAAAGCTCAAACCCGAATTGCCGATAATTGCCCTCTCGGCATTTGCAAGCTCGCTCGACGTTCAACAAACAATAAAAGCAGGGTGTGTCGATTACATTGTTAAGCCTTTTAACAAGGAAATTGTAATGCAGAAGATTTTAATGTACGTTGGCGAGCCAGGAGACAAAAGTTTCGACTGATTTAGAAATGTGAAGGATGAAGCTCATGGAATATTTTGAATTTTAATTAAATGGAGAAGAAAGCAATGCTCCTATCGAAATTTGTAGTTAAACTTTAAAACTGTTGGTTTTTTATCCTGAGCCTCATTTGTGATTAACATATCCCCGTTCTCATAAAAAGTAATCCCCTCGGCTTTGTTAAACTTCACTGGATTTAATTGCTCCATATGTTTGATGCCACCTTTATGGTCGAATATAAAAAGTAAAAAATCAGAAGCTGACAATAAAAACAGATCCTTTGTTTTAGGATGTATACCAATAGCAGATGTCCGGAATTTAATAAATGGTTCAGTTCTCTTTTCACCCTTTTTCTTTTTAACCTTCGATGGCAAATCTATCTTGTTCTTAACCGCAAAATCCTTAACAACCTCAATATCGAAATCAAACACTGGTTGATCTGATAAGGTTTTCGTTCTTAAATCAAAACCATAAATTGCTCGTCTGTCTTTAAATGCCTCCCCTTTCCCGATATTACCCTTACAGGCAATTAACAATCTGTTGTTTACCCTGTCGTAACAAAGTCCTTCATTATTGTTTGCCGGAATGCCTGTAACATAAGATTTTAGTTGCGGACTAGCCAACTGAAAAAGATTAATTTCGAAAAGCGTTCCGTCGGAGCGCAAAATAAATAAAACACTGTCTACTTTGGTTATGCCTTCATAATCCCCATCGATGTGGAAGGGGTACTGATTTCTAATGCTGTTATTAACAATATCGTAAATAAAAAGGATCCCGTTTTCGTCCTGAATGCAGGCAAATGTTGAAGAATCAATTAACGTTAATCCCGAAACTTCCCTTAATGTATCAGGCAATTCATAGATAAGACTGGGGTTGCTAAAATTATAACCAGTTATATTTTCATTATTCCTGTATATTGAAGTACAGCTAAAGAGTATTATAACTAAACCTGTCAAAAATTTTGGAATCATTTCATTCATTAATAACATAATTACCTGTAGCAACTAAAATTGTTCGGGAAGATCAAATAAAAGTACAAACCGGTATATCGGACAAACCTCTGGTTTTAGACGCCTCAAAAGAATAACGATTGAAACTTAAAAAGCATACTGCAGCCTCAACACAAAATTATTATCCTGAACATCCGAATTATAGCCGTCGAGAGAGGTACTTTCATTCTTTACAAAATTATAACAGGCAGTAGCCCTTATATTTTTGTCGATTTTATAGTTTACCCCCATTCCATAGTTATGATAAAGAATATCAGCAACTCCGGTTCCATTCCCCAATCCGATATTCCTGCCGGAAACTTCTGTGTTTGGATCGTACCAATCGTACTTGAATACCAGCTGAAGTTTCCCCTTCAAGAGTTCCTGAATAAAAATCAGATATCCGCCACTGCAATTCCGGAGGTACGAAGGCAAGGGCTGGCCCGACTTATTAGCAGGAGCCTTGCTGGGTGTTGTGGTACTTTCGACAGTTCCGGCCTGTGCACCATTAATATATTCAAAGCGCATCCGGGTTAACCCAAAGCTCCAGTTAAATGACATCTGAGCATCTACGCCTTTTAAATCCTGTTCCGATAATGCAAGCGAATCGTTCATCACAGGTACAAAGCCGTTCTCCCACTCATAATGTCTGGTACGCTGGTTGCTGAAGCCTCCTTTATACCACGACAATCCGCCGCCAAAACTAACCAGATCACCGAGCCGGCCATTTTTAGTATAAATGTGTCCTATAAAGTTCTTGCGATTATCAAAATCTTCATTCGCAGGGCCTGTTCCGTTAAAAATCCCGGCATCAATGTAAAGAAGGCTGAAGGGCGAAGTAGTTTTTGGATGAAATGAAAGCATTGCCCCAAGATCCTTTTCCAGCGGAAATAAAGTACGGATAATTCGGGCACGCTCATCTGACTCAAGCGCCGATGCCGAATAAGGAATTTCGTTTCCAAAAGGACGGTTGAAAACTCCACTGGAAAGGGATAGCGTTTTGGTCCAGGGATCGGTAAGCATGAGATATAGTTCGTCGGGGCCTACATTTTTTTCAGTTGTATGAAACTGCATTACGAATTGCGTAAAGCCGGCAGCATAGGTAAATTTCAGCCTTGCCCGCCTTATAGAAATCCGGTCGGTAATGCCTCCTGGCGCTGTTTGAAAGCTTTGGTACTGAGTTTGCAGCAAACCACTTATCTTTAAACGTTTAAAAAGCTCTGGTATCACCGAGGCCAATCGGGCACTATCGCTCTGTTGCGAAAACAAATTGCCTGTTATTGCACCTATAAGGACAAGCAATAAAAAAACTTTTTTCAACATCATCTCTCTCTTCAAATATTTCGCCTATTCTTTTATGCTTCCGGGTTTCCTCCTGTTTTCGCCCGGAGCATCGGTTATATCATCGCCAAGGTCCTTGCGTGCCTGCTCAACTATTTTCTGAATTTCGGCAACCACTTCCGGATATTGCTCTACCATATTGTACTGTTCTCCGGGATCGCGACGCAAATCGTAAAGCTCCAATCCGGTTGTAATCTTTGCGTATTCACCCGGAAAACCATCCTTCCCGGGTTTCACACCATTGTAGCTTCTCGATGGATGCGGCAAAACTAGTTTCCAGTTTCCCAACCGAACGCCTTCCAGACTGTTGCGGTTATAATAATAAAGCAGCTGATTGCGGGGATTTGCATCTGGAACATTACGGAACAAACCGATAATATCCACACCGTCGATTTTTCGCTCAGGCAGCGGTGCACCGCAAATACCCGCCAGTGTAGGAAGTACATCTATTGTTGAAGCTAGTTTATTGCATACAACACCGGCAGGAACATGACCGGGCCATTTCACAATACAGGGAACTTTTTGTCCGCCTTCGAAGCTGGTACCTTTGCCTTCGCGCAAACCTCCTGCAGAGCCGGCATGATTACCAAAATTAAGCCAGGGACCGTTGTCGGAAGTGAATATCACCACCGTATTTTTATCCAGACCGTTTTCTTCGAGTGCTTTTAAAATCTGCCCTACACTCCAGTCAATTTCCATAATCACATCGCCATAAAGTCCCTGCTGACTTTTACCTTTAAACTTTGCCGATACCGCCAATGGAATATGCGGCATAGAATGAGCAAAATAGAGGAAGAAAGGACTCTTTTTGTTACGTTTAATGAAATCAACTGCTGTTTCGGTATACAGGGTCGTAAGTTCGGACTGGTCGTCCAAAGTTTTAATTTCCCTGACTTTGTCGTTTCCCTTAATAAGAGGCAATTCGGGATAGTTGAGCTTATTTTTGAGAGAAGCCGGTATGTTTCGCGTTCCATCGAAATTAACTGGCCACATGTCGTTCGAGTAAGGTAAACCCAGGTATTCGTCGAACCCATTCTGCAGCGGCAGAAACTTTTTGTGATGCCCCAGATGCCATTTACCAACGGCGGCAGTTGAGTATCCTTTCTTTTTCAATACTTCGGCAATGGTTTCTTCCTCAGGATTAATACCTATCTCGGCTGTAGGCATCAGGGCGCCTGTAATACCAACGCGGTTTGAATAACACCCGGTCAGTAAAGCTGCCCTTGAAGCGCTGCTCACTGCCTGTGCGGCATAAAAATTTGTAAACCGCATGCCTTGCGATGCCATCCTGTCGAGATTGGGAGTTGTATATCCGATGGCGCCATAACAGCCCAAATCGCCGTAACCCATGTCATCCATAAATATGAGCACGAAATTCGGAAGTTTGGGAGTTTTTTTAGCTGAAGATTGAGCAAAAATAGCGGAACCAGCCAGTAAGAGTGAGGTTCCCGTTAACAGTTTTGATGGTGCTTTCATAGTAGTTGTAAAATAAAATGAGGTTGCCCGAAAAGCATCCGGACAACCTCACTAAAAATAATACAAACTATTCAATTTCGACAGGAGCGCCGGTCAATTTTATAGTTTTTGCAGGTGAATTTTTCCCGGGAGCGGCTCCACCCACAGTAATAACATAATTTCCAGCTTCTACCATCTGTTTGGCATCAGCATTGGTCAACGAAAAAGCTTCAGGCTTCAGGGTGAAGGTTACTGTTTTCTGTTCACCTTTTTTCAGAAATACTCTCTGGAAACCTTTAAGAGCAGTAACAGGAGCAGTTTTATTGTTTTTGTTGGAAATATATACCTGAACCACTTCTTCTCCGTCCATATTTCCTGTATTTTTTAAATCAACACTAACATTTACAGCCGAGTTGGTTTGCGCAGTTTCGGCAACATTCAGATTTGAGTAACTGAAAGTTGTGTAACTCAAACCATAACCAAACGGATAAAGCGGAGTGCCTTTAAAATAGCGGTAGGTACGGCCTTCCATGTTATAATTTGTAAACGATGGAAGATCCTTTTCCGATTTATAGAAGGTAACCGGAAGACGTCCGGAAGGATTATACTCACCGAATAACATGCGTACCAGAGCAGTACCTGTGGTTTCGCCGGGATAAAAACCCTGAACTACGGCAGGAAGGTTCTGATCTTCCCAATTCAAAGCCATGGCACTTCCGCTGAAGTTAATAAATACAACAGGTTTGCCGGTTTTCTGAAGATCCTTCAGCAATTCTTCCTGTACTTTCGGTAGATTGATATGGGTGCGGTCGCCGTGAGTAAAACCATCAATTTCGAGCGGCATTTCTTCGCCTTCAAGATCGGCGGAAATACCACCACAGAATACAACCACATCGGCCTTTGCAGCATAATCAAGAGCCTCCTTGCGGAAATCACGGGTCGATTCAATCCATGTGAGCTGAGCTGATGGTTCGATGGCATTGGTATAGTGAGAAGTAGCAACACGTAAATCGGCTACAAGCTCATACTGCTTGCCTTTTTCAAGTTGAATGCCTTCGCGGCCAACCGATTTATTGTCAATTTTAACCCGAACATTGCCTCCAAAAATATAGTTGCCCGATTTTTTGGGAACCAGAACTCCAGTCCAACGAACGGAGAAATTTTCTTCCAGCAAATTATTAATTGGGGTCTTTAACCAGATAAAATCAATTTTTGGGTCAACGCGCACCAGTTTTGGCTCTCCTTCCCATCTGGGATTTTCGAAGTACTCAGCTTTTAAGCCCTTTTGAAGTTTGCCGTTTTCGCTATGGAAAAGGAATTCCGGAGCAATAATATCCTGATCGCCATAAATGCCCGGTACAATTGGACAACCCTGTGTATAAAGCACATTGGAAGCGCCAAGTTTATCGCGGAAGGCTTTCAGCGGAGTTGTGGGTCGAATAGGATCGCCATTATAATTTCCTATCAGAATCGCAAAATTATTTGCGTTAGGGCCTATAAGTGCCACTTTCTTAACATTCTTAAGCGGAAGAACGCCTGTGTTTTTAAGTAATACAAGGGATTTCTCCGCAGCTTCCTGCGACATTTTCAGATGTTTTTCCGAACCTACAACCGTAACGGGAATTTTTGAAAATGGCACCTGATCCTGGGGATCGAACATTCCCATCATCATGCGTGCTTTGAACAGTCGTTTTACTGAAACATTGATATCGCTCTCGTTCAGAATACCAGCCTGAATAGCTGAGTCGATGTTGCTTGTAATAAAACTGCGACTGGTTTCGCAGTTCAGGTCGGTGCCGGTGGATATAGACCATCCCCAGGCCTGCGCCGGAGTTTGAACAACTTTATGCGCATTTTTAGTATAAAAATCGGAAATAGCACCGCAGTCGGATACAATATATCCGCTGAATCCAAAGCGTTCCCGAAGGATATTGCTTAAAAGAATATCGTTGCCACAGCAGGGTTTATCGCGGAAACGGTTATAGGCGCACATTACCGACTGCACATTTGCATCGCGCACAGCCATTTTAAATGCCGGAAGGTAAGTATCGTAAAGATCGCGGTCGTTTACATAAAAATTATCGGAGTGACGGGTATGCTCCGGTCCGCTGTGTACTGCATAATGCTTTGCAGTGGCAATGGCTTTCAGGTATTTGGGATCATTCCCCTGAATCCCTTTGATAAAGCTTACAGCCATGGTTCCGGTGAGAAAAGGATCTTCGCCATAAGTTTCCTGACCGCGTCCCCAGCGTGGATCCCGGAAGATATTGATATTGGGAGTCCAGAAGGTAAGTCCGGTATAAATACTGCGAATATTATTCGAAACAAAATAATGATGTTTGGCACGAGCCTCATCGCTGATCACATCGGCAACACGGTTCATCATATCAGGATCGAAAGTAGCTGCAAGTCCGATGGCCTGAGGAAAAACAGTAGCACGTCCTGCGCGGGCAACCCCGTGAAGACATTCGTTCCACCAGTCGTAGGCAGGAATACCAAGCCTGTCGACAGCCTCGGAATGGTTAAAAAGCTGGGTGAGTTTTTCTTTCAGCGTTAAACGCGAAACAAGATCGTCCACACGCTCGTCCACCGAAAGTTGCGGATTCTGAAAAGGGTACTGATAATTACTTTGTGCAAACACACCATTGCTGAACAACAGCATGAGGAGTGCAGTAATAGTTAGAATTTTTACTCTCATAGCAGATTAAGTTAATTAATTACTAACTCAAAATTAAACTAAAAACTTAAGAAAAAAAGAATTGTAGAAAGATTAGCGTATAAATTACGCTAAGATAATGGCCTCACCCCAGCCCTCTCCAACAGGAGAGGGAGTTGCATCAAGGTAAAAAAATCCTTTACGTTTAAATTGTGTATAACCACAAAACTTCACCTTAACGAATGCTCCCCCTTCTCCTTCGAGGAGAAGGGCCGGGGATGAGGGGAAATATAAGCCTCACCCCAGCCCTCTCCAACAGGAGAGGGAGTTGCATTCCGGTAAAAAAAATCTTTTACGTATAAATTGAAAGCTACCCACAAAGCTTCTCCTTTACGGAAAGCCTCCCCCTTCTCCTTCAAGGAGAAGGGTCGGGGATGAGGTGTTAAAGGAGAGGGGCCTACTACTTTATCTGCGTAATTATTTCGGAGGATAATA
>JAJYAG010000301.1 GCA_021779665.1 Bacteroidota bacterium
ATATGGAATTTTATATTTATCGGGGAAAGCTACTATGGTTTGTTCTTTCATGGCCTGCAATCCGAGCAGCGCCAGCACCGAGGAGTAATAAGCTTCTTCCACCAGGTTTGGATGTTGTTTTCCGGTAAGCACCGCACTGCAGAACGATTCCACCAGCTGTTCCGAGCCGTCGCCTGAGGCTCCTACTGAAGAAGCTCCTTCGGTAGTCGAAACATTGTCCATAATTTTGATGCCCTTGTTAACGGTTGCTGTTTCGGGAACCCAGCTGGCTCCGGCAACAGTAATCTTATCGAATACGGCATGTTCAATATTATTCACAAGCTGCATAATGCCCGGGGCAGGTTTCACCTCTTCGAAATAGTAACGGTTATTTTCGGGTTCGATGGTGCCTTTGTGTCCCAAAATCTGTTCTTCGAGGCCGTTGAACTTGTTCGAGATATTCGACTCGTAGGTGAGTTTAACTCCGTTCGGATACCGGTAAATAAGATTAACGTTGTCGTAAACCTCGCGGCCGTCTTTCCAGAAGACAATATCGCCATATCCCATCACCGAGTCAGGGATCATCTTCAAAGCCCAGTTGGATACCTGGAGCTGGTGCGTAGCAAGTTCTGTCATCAAACCGCCTGAGTATTCGCTGTATAAACGCCAGTTGATTTTCCGTTCGAGCGATTTGTCGGGAACCGGCCTGCGCCAATCGTTATTGCGGAACCAATAGGTCCTCACGCCGGTAATGTCGCCAAAAACTCCGGAATGAACCATCTCCATAGCCTTGATATACTTGGGATCGAACAACCTCTGCTGACCAATGTATAAAACTTTGCCAGTTTCCTTATAGGCTTTGTACATCGAAAGGCAGTCGTCGGGAGTGAGCGCCATGGATTTTTCGCAGAATACGTGCTTGCCTGCATTTAATGCGTCTATTGTGATGTGTGCATGTTCGTACAGCGGTGTTGCAACAATTACCCCTTGTATTTCGGGCATTTCAAGAAGCTTGCGGTAGTCGGCTATTAATTTGGCATTGGGTACCAAAGCAGCTGCCGCTTTCAGATGAGGCTCAAAATTATCGCACAGTGCTATAATTTCTGCATTTTGAGTTCGTAACAGATTATTAATATGATACTGTCCCCGCGATCCGGTTCCGATAACTCCCAGTTTAGCTTTCGGACCGTTGTTTACTTTTTTCTCGGCCCCACTGCAGCTTTGCAGGATAGGAAATGCCGACAGGGCTATTGCACTTCCTCCTACAATTCCCACATCTTTAAGGAAGGTGCGTCGTCCCATGGATCCTTTTTTTGCTTCAATATTTTTCACAGCAATTATCTTATTGATAGATATAGAAATATCTGTTAATACTAGTGTTTAATTTAGTTAGGTTATAAAAGATTCAGCGCAAACGATTGCTCGACAAAGTAAATAGTTTTTTCATTTGAATTTAATTTTAGGCTGATTTTTTTTGATATGCCAAAACCTACATGTTTATTTCTTTGGAATAGAAAAATCTTCCGGAAAAAGTAGGCAGAAGAAGGGGGCTAATTCCACTTTTTGCCATATTTTAGCGCATCAAATCCTTTTTTAAAGCCATGAGATATTTCGTTCTTTTAATCAGTATTCTTGTTAGCTCTCTTAAGTTATCGGCTATCAGCGAAGATTCTTTATACCTGGTTCAGAATTATACAAAAGCAGAGTACAGGATTCCGATGCGCGACGGTACCCTTCTTTTTACAATTGTATATGCTCCTAAAGATAAATCGGTCAAATATCCGATCCTTTACAACCGCACACCATACAATATAGCTCCTTATGGTGCCGATTTCGGTTTCAGCTTTCGCCGGGGACTTTTTCCTGCGTTTTTGCGCGAGGGGTTCATTTTTGTTTACCAGGATGTGCGCGGACGGTTCATGTCGGAAGGTAAATTTCAGCACATGACGCCTTTTATTGAAGATAAAAAGAAGCCGACAGATGTTGATGAGAGCTCCGATGCTTACGATACCATGGACTGGCTCATTAAAAACATAGAGAACAACAATGGCAGGATTGGAATGTGGGGAATTTCGTATCCCGGATTTTACGCTTAGTGTGCCGCCATCAATGCACATCCGGCATTAAAATGTGTCTCGCCTCAGGCTCCTATTGCCGACTGGTATTTCGACGATGTACATCATCATGGCGCGTTCTTTCTTACAGCCAACCTCGATTTTTTTGGCGAAATGGATTTGCCGCGACGAGGTTTTACGAAAGAATGGACTCAGGCGTATAACTGGAACTCCCCTGATGCCTACAATTTTTTCAGAGACCTTGGGCCGCTGAAAAATGTCAAAACCAAATATTATGGCGACAGCATTGAATTCTGGAACGACATAACCGAACATCCCGACTATGATGCATTCTGGCAGAAAAGGAACATTCTGCCGCATCTGAAGAATGTAAAACCGGCAGTTATGGTTGTTGGCGGATGGTACGATGCCGAAGACCTCTATGGGACTTTCAAAACCTATAAGAATATTGAAAAGAATAATCCCGGCAATAACAGCTCCGTTGTGATTGGTCCGTGGATTCACGGTGGCTGGGCGCGTACTGACGGGTCATATCTGGGCAATGTTTCGTTCGAAAAGAAGGCCTCGTATTATTACCGCGACAGCATCGAACTGCCATTTTTCAATTATTATCTGAAGGACAAGGGATCGCTCAACCTGCACGAAGCAACCATGTTTATGACCGGCCGGAACGAATGGAGAAAGTTTGAAGCCTGGCCACCTAAAAACCTCGATAAAGGAAAATTATATTTATGCTCCGACGAACATTTATCCTTTCATCCCGAAAAGTCCTCTTCTCCGTACGATGAATTTACAAGCGATCCTAAAAAGCCAATTCCGTATACTGAAGATGTGTTTTTTGGTATGACCAAAGAGTATATGACCGACGACCAGCGTTTTGCTGCCAACCGGCCCGATGTGCTGATGTATGCAACCGAAACCCTTACCGAAGATATTGTTTTAGCCGGTCCGCTGATGGCCCGATTAAAGGTATCCACCACAGCTGGCGATGCCGATTGGATTGTGAAACTGATAGATGTTTATCCGACAGATGCTCCAGACAATCCTACGACACGCAAAGGCATGAAAATGGGCGGATATCAGCAGATGGTGCGAAGTGAGGTGATCAGAGGCCGGTACCGGAACAGCTACGAAAAGCCGCAGCCGTTTACGCCAGGAA
>JAJYAG010000185.1 GCA_021779665.1 Bacteroidota bacterium
CTGTCGTCTGTGGGCGAGAAAGCTATGTTGCACAGAAATGTAGACTTTATTTTATGTTTTTTAAGGCTGAAGGCCTTGGATAATTCAGCCCAGGGCAAAGCGAAGCGGCGCCCTGGGTTAATCAAATAGATTTATTTTTGGTGGCGTGAAAACATGTTAAAAAGGGCTTTATGCTTAACATCGCCGCAATTGTGATTCTATTAATATCAACAATAATATATAACAGAGCCACCATGGACTTGTATTGGCAGTGGTCTGTTGTCTGATGACCGTGGACTTTTCTAAATATTTCGTACCTTTCAGAATAAAATTGAAAATCATTATGAACGATAAAATTAAGGAATTCAGAGAGTACCGGGCTGAAATGAACAAACGAATTCTGGATAAAGATAACCTCGTTTTAAAACGGCTTTTTAACCTCGATACCAATACTTATACCGATGGCGCTTTGCCTGCCAGAACCAAAGAAATGCTGGGGCTTGTCGCATCCATGGTGTTGCGTTGCGACGATTGTGTAAAATACCACCTGGAGCAGTGTTTCGAACAGAATGTTTCAACCCCTGAAATGATGGAAATTTTTGCTGTGGCTAATATTGTGGGTGGAACAATTGTAATCCCTCACACCCGCAGAGCATTGGAATATTGGGAAGCACTGGAAAATTCGAAATAATTTTCCGATTTTTTTGAGGGTATTTTAAGGCTGAGGCATCATAGTATTGACAAGAAATTAAATCGGTTAAGACGGTTAACTTTTTGTTTTACATTTTGTTAATTCATTACTCCTAATATTTGTGCCATGAAACGAAATATCCGTAAGTTTTTGCTGGCAATTCCTGCAATTGCGATTGTGATTGTATTGTTGGTTGGTTTTAGTTATGCTCCCGACATCAGAATAGAAAAAATACTTCACCAACTGGAGTTGTTCCGTTTAACACGTACCCAGCAAAAGGTTTACCTGCATACGGATAAGAACACATATATCGCCGGTGAAAATATCTGGGTAAAAGCTTATGTGGTGAATGCCTCAGATTTTTCGCACGATTCCATAAGCAAAGAAGTTTATGTGGATCTGATAGATTATTCAAACAAGCAGATTCATACGGAAATTTTACGCAACAAGGGTGGACTTGCAGAAGGTTACTTTACACTATCGGATACCTTACCCGAAGGAAATTATCAGATAAGAGGCTATACCAACTGGATGCGTAACTTCGATGAAGGTTATTTCTTCTCAAAAACAATCTCTTTTAAAAATCCCGTTTACGAAGAGATTGCAACGAAGACAAGGATAAAAGAAATAAAGACCTTCAACCGGAAACTGAAGAATATTTCGGAAAAGCATGTTATGAACTTTTTCCCGGAAGGAGGACAGATGGTAGCCGGACTGCCAGTGGTTGTTGCTTTTAAAGCTGAAAATATGGCTGGTTACGGAATGAATGTTACGGGCGTAATACAGGACAATAAAGGTAAAGAAATTGCAGAATTCAAATCGGTTCACGACGGAATGGGCAACTTCTCCTTTACCCCGGAGGGTGACTTAAAATATACCGCCATTGTGAAGTTCGAAAACGGGAAGACTGAAAAATTCACACTTCCTGAAGTGGCTCCTCAGGGGACTGTTATAAAAGTCGATCCTTTTGATGCAAAAAACATAAAGCTGACAATTTATAGTAATAAAACAGTTTCGAATGATGTTTATGCCAACGAATTTATAATTGTATGTCAGTCGCGCGGTTATGCTCCATACATTTCGAAAGCACAATGGGAGGGAAAACCTATCGATTTAAGCCTTGAAAAGAAGTTGTTTCCCTCCGGAATAGTTCAGGTTACTGTTTTCGACGGACGGTCTGTTCCGCTCTGCGAAAGACTTGTGTTTGTAGACCAGGATGAGAACCTTAAAGTAATATCCAGGACTAAAAACGTAGGAGTAGCTCCTTACGACAGCATTGAAATGGAATTGGTGGTGGTTGATAAAGATGGAAACCCTGTTTCGGGAAATCTTTCGCTATCCGTAACCGAATCGTCCGAAACGAAAAACTATGCTGCTAATATCATGAACAGCCTGTTTTTTACATCCGATATAAAAGGTCAGGTTCAAAATCCGGGCTATTATTTTGATAAGTCAAATCCCAACATGGAGCAGCATCGCGATCTGTTGCTCACAACCCAGGGATGGCGCAGATTTTTGTGGCCCGATTTACTGGCGAACCGGCTGCCTAATGTTCTCTTCCCTGCATCTGAGGGTTTAACGGTAGGAGGGATGATAACCCGCGACTTTTTTGGAATACCTATTTCGAACAGTAAAGTACGAATGACAGTTCTAAGTTCTTATAACGACGAATACGAGACTGTTACTGATAATTACGGCCGGTTTAATTTTCCCGATCTGGATTATGAAGACACTGTATCCATCAAAATTGAAGCATTTAAACCATCGGGGGGAAAAGGAGTTCTCATTATTCTTACGGACACAATGATTCCGCAGGTTAAAACTCCTACCTTAGCCGTGATGCGCAATGAGGTTTTCCCGCGCGATAAAATTAAGCGCAATATCCGCAGGGAGAGAATTGAGTTTAAAAAGAATTATAAAGGGAAACCGGAACCTGATATCGCCGTTCCAAAAATACACAGCACCCCCAACGATGTTATTTATGTTGGACAGGAAGCTGCCTCCTATTCTAATGTTTTTCAATACCTGCAGGGAAGAGTTCCCGGCGTTTCCGTAGTGGGAAATAAAATAACCATTCGCGGTGTAAACAGCTTCTATCTCCCAACTGATCCGCTTTATCTGCTCGATGGTGTTCCTGTAGAAGCCAGTACGGTAGGGACATTGAGTCCGCTTGATCTTTCGGTAATTGAAATTTTAAAAGGCCCCGAGGCTGCGATTTACGGAAGCCGCGGAGCTAATGGAGTTATCGCTTTTTATTCGAAACGCGGGAAATTTATGAAACGCGGTGTTATCGATTTCGGGATACAGGGATACCAGAAAGTAAGGGAGTTTTATGTTGCTCCTTACGAAAAGTTCGGCTTTCTTACTTCGGAATTTAATGTACCCAAAACAGCCTACTGGAAACCTTCTATAAAAACTGACGAAAGCGGTAAAGCTACCATCAAGTTTAAAAAATTGCCTAAAATTGCCAATTATAACTTTGTTGTCGAAGGACTCACCCCCGACGGGAACATCATTTATTATAAAAAGTAACTTTAATATTAACCGCCTGACTTTATGAATCGAAAATTTTTATTCAGAAGAACACTGGTAATTCTATTGACATGCCTGTTCCTTATAAATCTTAGTTTCAGGGATTCTGAAGATCCCAGAGTTCTTAAAATTTATCAGCAACTCGAAACTTTTGCCACACGTACCCAGCAGCAAAAAATTTATCTGACAACAGATAAGGAGAAATATATGACGGGCGAGTCCATCTGGCTGAAAGCTTTCGTGTTGAAAGCCTCCAACCTGCAGCCCGATGTTAACAGCAACGAGGTGTTTGTTGATTTAATAGGATATGATAAGGTTGTTTATCAGAATATAATTATCAGAAATGTTGATGGTTTTGCTAAAGGCGATATAGCTATTGCAGATTCCATACCGGAAGGTAATTATCAGATTGTTGCTTATACAAACTGGATGAAAAACTTTGACGATGCTTTTTTCTTCTCAAAAACGATCCAGATAGTAAATCCAAGATACAATAACTTCCTTACCCAACCAGTGTTCGATAATATTAAGAAAAGAAACAGGAACTTTGTGGAAGCTGAGAAGGAAATGACAGTTCAGTTTTTCCCTGAAGGAGGAAACATGGTGGCAGGAATTTCAGGCAGGGTGGCTTTTAAAGCAATTAACAGCCTTGTCACCGGGGTAAACGTTAAAGGTGAGATCTTCGATGAAACCAACAAAAAGGCAGGCTCTTTTCAAAGTAAGCATTTGGGAATGGGCAGCTTTGTTTTTACCCCGGAAGCTGGCAGAAAATATTATGCAAAAGTTACATTCGACAATGCTTCTGTAAAAAAGATTGATCTTCCCTCGGTGGAAGCCAGTGGATTTGTTCTCATGGTCAATGCAATTGCAGGCGATATGCTAAGGCTTAATATACAGACAAATGCTTTAAACCCAATGGACGACAAGAGTAACGAACTCTTTATAGTTGTCCAGTCGGGAGGCGAAATCAAATATATTTCGAAAGCTTTGTATAAAAGTAAACCTGTGAATGTTGTAATTCCTAAAAAATTACTTCCTGCGGGTATTACCCAGATTACAATATTTGATTACCAAACAAAGCCGGTTTGCGAACGGTTGGTGTTCATTTTTCCTAAAGAAACCGAAAACCGGACCAACATGGATGTTACAAAAACTAACGAAGGGAATGATATAGTTTTCAAGATACAGTTGAAGGACAAAGCCGGACAGGCTTCGGCCGGTAATCTTTCTCTTTCGGTAAGTGAGAATGTTGATATCAATGGATTTCAGAGCTGGAATGAAAATATACTTTCAAACCTGTTATTAACATCCGATTTAAAAGGGAAAGTAGAAAATGCACCACAATATTTTGACGATACAAACCCTCAATCTCCGGTTGATCTTGACCTTGTGATGATGATAAACGGGTGGCGCAGATTTGTCTGGAAAGATATTTTAGCCGGACAGTTTCCGGTGCTGATTTATACCCCCAGCATGGGGTTACGACCCGACGAGGTTTTTGCCACAGCCATGAAGCCATTTTCGCCCGATATTTCAGAAAAGGCTTTTGAATCGGTCTTAAACGAACAGTACGATCCTAAACTTGTCAAAAAGAATACCCGTGGAGCTCAAAGAACCAATGCAATTGCAACTGACCGGAATCCCAATGTTTTGCGAATTGATAAGAACTCGGGCAGCTATAACGACATGGTTGAGTACCTTAAAGGAAGAGTTGCCGGAGTAACTGTAATGGGCGACGGCATCAGAATACGGGGTGTCAATTCAATTAACTCGGGACTTGATCCGTTGATTTTACAGGATGGCGTTGAGATTGGTTTCAGTACCTTAAAAACGATATCACCCCGCGAAGTAACATCGGTAGAAGTGTTAAAGGGTCCAGATGCTTCTCTTTATGGTGTTCGCGGAGCTAATGGCGTAATCATCCTTCATATGCGTAAAGGAGGCGATCCGTTTGATGAAAGCGTAGCAGCGGTTAACGAACCATCTATTGAGAGAATGGTTGGTTTTAGCCCGGTGCGGGAATTCTATATTCCGGCCTACGATTCATGGGAAAAGAAGCCTTCTGATTTCAACGTTCCGAGAGCTGTTTACTGGAAACCGGAAATTACGGTTGGTTCAGACGGAACGGCTGTGATCCGCGTCAAAAATCCTGTTGGTGTACCAAAAGTCAAAGCATCTATCGAAGGTCTTGCTTCCGATGGTTCTGTACTGTTTTACCAATTCGCAAACTAATCAGATTACAAGTTTGAACCCTTTTCCGTGGACATTGAGAATTTCTACGGAGGGTTCATCTTTCAGATATTTCCTTAGTTTGGTGATGTAAACATCCATGCTGCGGGCATTGAAATAGCTATCGTCGAACCAGATGGTTTTTAATGCGTAGTTGCGTTCGAGAATGTTATTGGCATTGTCGCAAAGCATTTTAAGCAATTCTGATTCTTTTGTGGTGAGTTTGTGTGTATTTTCTTCGTTTTGAAGGATTTGTTTCTGAAAATCGAAGGTGTAATTTCCCAGTTTGTAAACAACCTGGTTCGATTGTCTGAAGTCGGGCTTTGTACGACGCAGAATAGCTTCAATACGGAACAAAAGTTCTTCCATGCTGAATGGCTTGGTAATATAATCGTCGGCACCAAGCTTAAAACCTTCCAGCACGTCCTCTTTCATTGATTTGGCGGTAAGAAAAATGATGGGAATATCTTTATTGATGGTTCGGATATCTGCAGCCACCGAGAACCCGTCTTTCAGCGGCATCATTACATCGAGAATACAGATATCATAAAAGCTTTTCTGGAAACTTCTGAATGCTTTTTCGCCATCAGGAAAGAGGTCCACTTCAAAAGTTTTGGCCTGGAGGTATTCTTTGAGCAACGAGCCAAGATTCTGGTCATCTTCAGCAAGCAATATGCGCAATTTAGGATTCATAATTTTTATTTTTAATGATGTGCTATATTTATATTTCTAAAACCTAAGCTAAACTCCTAAAAGCTCTTTTATTACCGGCAACCAAATGTCGAATTTTGTTCCAACATTTATTTCACTTTCCAGGGATATTTTACCCCCCATTTCTTCTACTATCTTTTTAACATAACTCAACCCCAGTCCAAATCCTTTGACATTATGGATATTTCCCGTCGAAACCCTGAAGAAACGTTCAAATATTTTCTTCTGATTTGCTTTGCTAATCCCTATTCCATTGTCTTTGACCTGAATTACAACACCTTTCTTCTTGTTAAATGTCGACACTTCTATTACCGGCTGACCTTTGCTGTATTTAATGGCATTATCAAGCAGGTTGAAAAGTACATTTGAAAAGTGAACCTCGTCGATATTGGCAATGGAGAACTCCGCATCGAGATTTTTAGTGATCTGACCATTACGGTTCCTTACCTGGATTATAAAGTTCTTCACTACATTGTTAACCAGTTCATGGATATCCAACTGCCGTATCTTAAGGCTGATTTTTCCTTTATCAAAAACTGCCATCTGAAGCACCTTTTCGACCTGAAAGCTGAGACGTTTGGTTTCGTCGGAAATAACACCGGCCAGGTTGGTAAGGTTTTTTGATTCAATGGGAATCGATTTATCACTAAGCATCTGAGAGGCCAGCGATATTGTCGAAATGGGAGTTTTCAATTCATGGGTCATGTTATTTACAAAGTCGTTACGTATCTCTGAGATACGCTTCTGACGGATGATGACGAAAATTGTTACTCCAAAAACTATAATTATAAAAAGGGTGAGGAGCACAGACGAAGATCCCATGTAGCCGATCATACGCAGAATATAATCTTTTTGGGCAGGGAAATACATTACAAGGTAATAGGGTTTCGAAATGTAATCGTCCGGGAAAAGCCGGCCTGAGTAATATTTGTATTTGTCGCTGAATTCGAAATTATCCGATTTGATAAGAATGTTTCGCCGGGCATCAACAACACCATATTCGTAAGGCAGATAAATACCGGCATTCGCCAGTTCCCCGCTGATATTCCTGAACAAATCCTCTTTTTTGAGTCGTTGTTCTATGTTTTGACTGGACCTGTTGAGCTTTTTAATCATCTTATCCACAAACTTTTTCTTATGAACCGGATCATTATCAATTCTGTTCAGAATTTCCTGCCTTGCCTGCAGATTTTCCTCAACCAGATTTCCCTGTTGATTATAGGAATACTGGTAATTTTCAAAAGGCGTTAAATCTCCGTTCTGTGCGGGATAATCTTCCCTGTTGAAATCGGGCGTTTCCGTTTCCTGGCTTTGAGCCGGAACCTGAGCAATAGTATCGATAAGTTTTGGTGAGCTTTTCCTGGCACTTGGATTTTCATTCGGTTGAATGTCCGACATCTCAATCGAATTAAGGATATCACTGGCAAGTTCTTTTTCCTGCATGTGCCGGGTTACACTGATGATGGAATTATTCACCAGCTGGCCGAAATGCAGATCCTTCAGTTCAAAAGCCTGTTTTATCCAGTATGTCTGAATCATAATAAGTCCTACCATTGCCAGACTTATTGCAATAACCAATATAATAATCCATTTTTTTGTCATACACTGCAAAGATAATTGTCTTACAGAAGGGTACGCCGGCTATTAACAATCTTTAACATTACTTAAAGGATGTTAACTATTAGTCTTAGTATGTTTGTATCAACAAAAACAAACAAGAAATGAAAACAAAGTTAGAGTTACATTTTCGTTTTTTCGAGTTTTTGGATTCTCCTTTTAGAGTAAAATTTTTTAAAAAATTTAAAACCCGGGAGGACATTTTACGTAAATGTGATCGTTAGTAAATTGATTTCATAGAAATTCATACATATAGTTAGAAGTAGTAGTAGTTAGTTAGTAGTTATTCAATAAAAAGACGGTTCTGAGACAGCACCGTCTTTTTAATTTTATACAGGAGCTGATCCTAGAAATGTAATCGTTGAATTTTCTTAATGTTTTTAATATCGATCTGGTAAACCCCCATAATAATATCTATTGTTTTCAGGGTCGCAACAATATTCTGAACTTTTTGAGAGGTAATTTCTCCTTCCAGCTTCAAAAAGAAGTCGATATTTCGCAAATCTTCCAATAAAAAGAAATTGTCGCCGCGATTTGCAAAGAGTTTGATAGTATATCCCTGATCGGCAAAATCTTGTGAAAAGATCGAAAGAGAGATATCGTGTTTATATTTATCATGAAAAATTGTGACATCCGGACTTTTAGCCAGTGCAAGCTTTAAAGCGGTATTAATGGCCCATGCCAGACGGTAATCATTCTCATGCGAAGCAATGCCGATTAACTGGAAGTCGGGTTCGGACAGGATTATTTTTTGCGTTTGTTTCATGAGAAGCTGTTTCAGAGAGAACTCTGTGACGAAACTTCGGAAGCATGCTCAAGAAATGATGCTGACGATACGTACACATAAGCCTGTTCCGAAGCATTTTGTTCAGCTTCTTTTTTCGACTTACCCTGGCCATTGCCAAGTGTAGTTTCGCCAACTTTGATATTTGCTACAAAAACCGGTGACTGTTCGAGTTCAAGGTATTCTTCCTTGGTTTCAAAAATCACGGTATACTTATTTTTCTGTCCCCATTCAATGATACGGCTCTTGAAATCGACTTCCTTATTGATCAGGGAATCGAGATCTACATGATGCTTGATCACGTTGTTGATGATATACTTTCGGGTTTTATCATATCCTTTATCAAGATAGATAGCACCAATCAGAGCTTCAAAAGCATCTCCGTAAATATGTTTTTTCTGACAGTTGCGCTGGGTATTCGAAACAATAAGCTCATCCACACCTACTTTTCGGGCAAGATGGTCGAGGTTACTACGTTTTACTATTTTGGAGCGCATTTGAGTGAGAAAACCCTCTTTTTTGCGGGGAAATTTCATAAAGAGGTAATCGGCGATTACAGCGTCGAGAATGGCGTCGCCAAGATATTCCAGCCGTTCGTTGTTTATTGTGGAACCATCCGAAAAAACTACGGATGCAGAACGGTGCAAAAACGCAATCTCATAAAGTTTGAGCTTGCCAGGTATAATGTTTAGCCTGTTACATAAAAGCCAATAAAATTTTTTGTCTTTAGCAGCAAAAAATTTTATTGGATGTAAAAAATGCCGTATCAATTATTCCGAATATTTTTTGAAAATAATGGAGGTGTTGTGACCACCAAAACCAAATGTGTTGCTTAAAGCATAGTTTACCTTACGGTGCTGGGCCTTGTTAAATGTAAAATTAAGGTTGTTATCCAGTTCCGGGTCATCGGTAAAATGGTTAATGGTAGGAGGAACAACATCAAACTTAGTGGAGAGAATAGCTGCAATGGCTTCAACAGCACCTGCGGCTCCAAGAAGATGGCCGGTCATTGATTTGGTTGAACTGATGTTCAGCTTAAATGCTTGATCTCCAAAAACATTCTTGATTGCCTTTGTTTCTGCTATGTCTCCCAATGGAGTCGATGTTCCATGGACATTGATATAGTCTATGGCTTCAGGAGAAAGTCCTGCATCTTCCAATGCATTGGTCATAACCAGCTGCGCTCCTAATCCTTCCGGATGCGGTGCAGTTAAGTGATGTGCATCGGCCGACATGCCAAACCCAACAATTTCAGCATAAATAGTGGCTCCACGTTTTTTTGCGTGTTCATATTCTTCAATAATCAAGCCTCCACCGCCTTCGCCCATAACAAATCCATCACGGTCCTTATCGAACGGACGGGATGCCGAAGCATAGTTGTCGTTATTGGTGGAAAGAGCCTGCATTACGCTGAATCCGCCAACACCGGTTTCGGTGATAGCAGCTTCAGAACCGCCCACTACAAATACGTCGGCTTTACCCAATCGGATATAGGCAACAGCATCGATAATGGCGTTTGAAGAAGATGCACAAGCTGAAACGGTACCAAAGTTGGGACCGTGGAAACCATATTTAATGGAGATAAGGCCGGCAGCAATATCAGAAATCATTTTGGGTATAAAGAACGGATTGAAACGAGGAGCTAATCCTCCATTAACGTAATTCTTTATTTCATTCTGAAAAGTTTCGATTCCACCAATACCCGAAGCCCATATCACTCCCACACGGTTTTTATTAACCGTTTCAAGGTTGATTCCCGAGTTCTTGATTGCTTCATCTGCAGCAATCATTGCATATTGTGCATAGGGATCAATCTTCCTAGCCTCCTTCCGGTCGAAATAATTGGCTGGATCGTAATTCTTTAACTCACATGCAAACTTCGTTTTGAACTGTGCTGTGTCGAAATGAGTGATCAGGTTGGAACCACTCACCCCATTGACTATAGCTTCCCAAAATTCCGGGTAGGTGGCACCAATGGGTGTAAGAGCTCCAAGGCCTGTAACTACTGCCCGTCTTAATTGCATAGAAATGTTTTAAGACTTTTACTTAACGTTAGCTTCAATATACTTGATAGCGTCACCTACGGTTCCTATATTTTCTGCTTGATCATCTGGAATACCAATATTAAATTCTTTTTCAAATTCCATGATCAATTCAACAGTGTCAAGAGAATCGGCACCCAGGTCGTTTGTAAAGCTAGCTTCTGGTGTTACTTCGCTCTCATCAACGCCCAACTTGTCAACGATTATCGCTTTTACTCTTGATGCAATATCAGACATACTCTTAAGTTTTAATTAATAAATAGGTTTAAATTTTAACTGTGCAAAGAAATGAAAAAAATCTTTTTCTTGAGCAAAATTAAAAAAAAAATGTGCTTTTTTTGCCTTCTGAAATTTATAACATTTTGATTTCAAAAGATATATTTTAAGCCACTTATAATGAAATTAGCCATATTTGCCTCTGGGTCAGGATCTAACGCGCAGCGCATTGCCGAATACTTTAAAAACCACGCCAGCATTAGTATTGATGCGATTTTTACTAATAACAAAGATGCCTATGTTATTGAACGCGCGAAAAATCTGGATATACCTTACATTATATTTAACCGTAAAGATTTTTATGAATCCGATCAGGTTTATTCCGAATTAAAGAACCGCAAAATTGATTTTATTATTTTGGCCGGCTTTCTTTGGCTTGTGCCTGCTAAAATCATTCAAACTTATAATGGCAGAATTCTGAACATTCACCCGGCCCTGCTTCCAAACTATGGTGGCAAAGGGATGTATGGCGAGTTTGTGCACAAGGCTGTGGTTGCCAATAAAGAGAAATGTTCGGGTATTACCATTCATTATGTAAATGAGCATTACGATAAAGGCGATATTATTTTCCAGGCGAAATGCGATTTAACTCCTGACGATACCAGCGATAGTCTGGCAGCTAAAATTCACAGCCTTGAATACGAACACTTCCCTAGGGTAATTGAGGAGGTAATAAATAAGTCGGGGATATAGGAAAGGGAAACATTTTCCTTTTAGAATCTTTTTCTGCACTTTTACAAAATAAAATATTAACCCATATGCGCAATGTATTTTTATTGCTGTGCCTGCTTTTTTGCAGTGTTTCCAACTTAATTTTTGCACAATATTCAACTGATTCTGCACGGATTTACCTTATAACCGCTTCTCCGGGCAGCGAAACCTATGCTGCTTTTGGGCATTCATTTTTGCGGGTTGTAGATTCCTCTCAGGGATACGATGAGGCCTATAACTGGGGAACTTTCGATTTCGATACCGAAAACTTCTACCTCAAATTTGCCACCGGCAAGTTGATGTATTATCTTTCCATAAACGATTTTTTCTATTCTGCCGAATACTACCGCAGAGTTGGCCAGGCACTTTATCTGCAGGAAATTATCCTGACTAACAAAGAAAAGTATAATCTTATAAATAACATCCAAATCAACAGCCAGGAAGAAAACCGTTCGTATCGGTACGATTTTTTTCGTGATAACTGTGCTACGCGCATACGCGATATTGTTGTGAAGTCGATGGAAGGTAAAGTGGTTTTCGATTCGGCTTATGTGGATAAACGCGAAAGCTTCCGTCATCTTTACGGTGATTATCTTAAAAATGTACCCAGGAATTACTTCGGTTTAAACCTGATTATGGGCAAAAGTACCGATAGTATAGCTTCCATAAGCGATTATATGTATCTTCCCGGACATCTGCAAAATCTGTTTGCTTCGGCAAAGGTTATTGATTCCACGGGAGTACGGAATTTAACAAAAAAGCCGGTGCAGCTGTTCCCTTCAACTATTGAGGTTAGCTCACCACCAAAACTATTGTCTCCTGTAGCCGTATGTTTCATGTTTTTTCTGATTGTTCTCGGGTTGACATTTTGGGAGTTCAGAAGTAAGAAATATTTTAAATGGCTTGATATATGCTTGTTTCTGGTGACCGGTCTGCTGGGATTACTTATTACCTGGCTTTGGGGCTGGAGTCTGCATATTTACGTACATAGTAACCTGCATATAATTTGGGCATCGCCATTAAATATAGTAGCAGCGGCCTGCTTAATTATTTGCTCAAAAATTAAGTGGTTGCGTTTTTATTTTGCGGCATATGCTGTTTCTGTTATACTATTAATAATGGTATCGTTTTTTGTTGTACAGGAACTTCCCATTGGTTCGTATTTTCTGATGGCAGCAATGATTGTAAGAGCCTCACGGCTTTTCTATCGGAAGAATGAAATAACCCGTTAACTTCAGAATGAAGAGTCATACCATCAGGTTATATCCGTTGGGAAAGGAAATCAGGGTGAATCACAACACCCCTTTGAACGATGTTTTGCATGAGTTTGGTGTTGAATTCCCATGTGGAGGTAAGGGGACATGTGGGAAATGTAAAATCAGGTTACTGGAAGGGGATATTGAAGTTTCTGAGCCACACAGCTTTCATCTTAAAATATTGAAATTACCACCTGATTGGCGTCTGGCTTGCTACAGCCGTTGCACAGGAGATATCACCCTTGAAATTGAACAGTTCAATCACCTTATTCTGGCCGATGAAAGTGAGTTTGAATTCACTCCGCGTGAAGGTTTCGGAATAGCTGTCGACCTTGGAACTACCACCATTGTTGCTCAGCTGCTTGATTTAAAGACCGGGCATGTTATGGCTGCTGAAACACTTTTGAATCCGCAGGTAAAATACGGCGCCGACCTTATTTCGCGTATACAGTCGTGTCTGGATGGAAAGGCTGCTGAAATGACGCTTGTGATAAGATATACGATTTGAGACATGATATTTCAGATGCTGCGGAAGCATTCAGTATCAACCTCCGGGATTGTGTTGGTGGGCAATACGGCTATGCAGCTTATTTTTGCAGGCGGGGATGTTACTCCGCTTTCAGCTTATCCAT
>JAJYAG010000186.1 GCA_021779665.1 Bacteroidota bacterium
AACTAAATTTCAAAATGACAAAGAACGTTTTAGGCTCAATGAGCCAAATTTGTTTAATTTTTAATACGTCCCAATTTTAATGGGACACTAATGATTTTTTCAATAATATTAGGTTCAATAATGATTGCATACATTAATTCGCAGAAAAGCATGTAAAATAAATAAACTAATCACCAATGAAAACTTTTTTTCAAATACTACTAACACTTTTGGTTTTAGCTTCATGTGCTCCCGAAAAAGTTAAACTCGAACTGAACCTTAATCCAGGCGAGGTTTATAAGCAAAGGCTTACTTCAAAAATGTCCGTTTCTCAAACAATCAATGGCCGCAAGTCATTTATGGGCATGACCGTAAGCGGGTTAATGGCTTATAAAGTATTAGGTGTTCAGGACTCGGTTTACCAGATGCAGGTCGTTTATCAGCATTTAACCATGAAAATGGACTTGCCAAACGGAGTGAGAGAGTTTAGCTCCGAAAAGAAAGATACCACCGATATCTTCTCCACATTGCTCGCAGTAATGAAAAATAATCCTTTCTATGTTAAAATGGACCGTTTTGGGAAAATCCTTGAAGTGAAAAATATCGATTCTCTTTTTGTGAATATGTTTGTCAAATTTCCCTAACTTCCTGAGGAGCGGAAAATACAAATTGTAAATCAGCTAAAGGAAGCCTATGGCGAAAAAGCTTTCAAGGGAAATATAGAAATGGTTACAGCGCTGTATCCCCGAAATGCCGTTGGCAAAGGAGATAAATGGAATGTAAAAACTGAGTTGGAAGCAGGCTTTGCCGGCAACATGGATGCTGAATATCAGTTAAAGGAGAGTGCCGATGAATATTTCCTGGTTAGTGGCAACTCCAAACTGTCGACCGCCGACAAGGATGCATACATTGAGGTTAACGGAATGCCTGTAAAATACGATATGAAGGGAACAATCACTTCCGAAATTAAACTCAGCCGCAAAACGGGTTGGATTGCAAGTGCTCATCTAAGTCAGTTTATTCAGGGGGTTGCTTATATAAAGGACAATGAGCAAATGCCGGGAGGTATGGCTATTCCTACCGCAATAGGTAACGAAATGGCAATTATCGATAAATGATTTACGCATTTTTTTGCAGTTAATTTATGGCATTGGTTTTTATCGGAAATAATGCTAAATTTAAATAAGCTGGCGTGTAAGCCGGCTTATTTAGTTATGAATTTTAAGAGTAGAATAAAGTAAAGGCTTTCAGGCTCGTTTAACTGTAAATATTATGAAATTCTTTTTTCTGATTGTAATTATCTTTTTAACAGTAAGTATTAAAGCTCAGAAGATTATCAGAGTAGATTCCGATATTGTACTTCATGAAACCATTGATTCGTTAAGGCGCGATTTTAGGAACAAACTGGAAGTCAGAGACAAAAATCTTGTACGCACCATAAATACGCAAGTGCTTTATCTTGGCCGCGATACGCTTCAGGTTATATTCCCTTCCGAAAGAGCGGTTGCATTGCTTATTACAGGCAATTTCAGGGGACTTTTAGATGACATTGCCAAAGGTACGGATTACCACTACAATACACGGCCGGATATCTATAAACGTCCTAATTTACATCTGTTGTCTTCAGGAGAATACCAGGAAGAAACGGATATCATAACGGTTCTTAACCGCAATCTTGAAAATGTTAATTTGTTGCTCAGTCAGGCGGCACTTTCTGAAGGAGAAGAAAGTTTTGTGCAACTGTACCTTAAGTCTATTCTGGCTTATAACGATTTGCGCAAATTCGACACCGAACAGATGAAAAGTGACTGTCAGGAATTTTTGACTGAATTTCCTGAATCTCCTTACCGGGAATATGTGGAAAGTGTTCTTTATATCCGTCGTAAAACCCGCAATTTCGGGATAGGAGCGGGGGTTTTCTCCGGTTACAATAATATGGGAGGAGGAATTTCTGATTATTTTCGAAACTATATCTCCGTTGGTGTGAGCCTCGAAGGAGGTTATAAAAGATTGCTGGTAAAAGCCGAATTCGCTCCGTCGTTTTCGCAGGAGCTGAGGCAAACTTTCAATTATAAGGGAGATATCTGGTCGGCCGACTCCACGCCATTTATTATCAACGGAAAAGCCAACCTGGGTTATGTGGTGTACGATTCGCCCAAATACCGATTTACTCCTTATGCCGGTTTGGGATATAATGCTGCCCGATTGGCCGATGGTATCAATATGCAGTTCCGGACCAGTTTGAACTGCGGTATCGAGATGGACTGGAAATTTGCTGAGGACAACCGGTATAACACCTATGAAGAAGCATTTCATTCTGCTTCCAATATTACTAACTGGCACCTGCGGCTCAGGTTAGGTTATTCGAAATTTCAAAATTCCGATGCCCGCTTCGGAGGTTACCTCCTGTACACCAAAGTGGAAATCGGATTCTTTTCAAATCCTTCGCGAAAAGTAAAGACGTGATTATTTATTAAGAGTATTACCGAAATTCTCCCGGTTTCGAATATATTTATGGTTTCCAGTTTCAATAACAGTATCCAAACCAATGTTAAAACGTTTCCTGTTATTCTTCCTGATATCTTTATGTTTTAATGGTATCTTTTCTCAGTCGTTAACCCTCAACGATTTAATGTTTTACCTGAATCCCGCCAACTTTCGGAGCGATTCAATACTGATTCACAAAGGTTTTTCAAGTGGAAAAATCTCTATATTATCCAAGCAACAAATCATGTATGTCTATAATAAGTCCGAGGCGTCCGAATCGCTATATTTCGGTGGTATTGACCATGATATAGATTACAGAACTTTCCACATATCTTATTATTTCAATCCTGCTGCTTATAAGGATTATGCAGCTGCTCTGAAAAGTAAATATCCATCCAAAGGCAGGCAGCGGAATGACGCTGAAAAATTCGAAAGCACAAACTATATTTTCTATCTGTACCCCAAAGATCTTATTAAAATATTCTCCAAAATAAAATATAAACTGGCCGATAGTTGCCGGCTTAATGGAAGTTTCGACAGTACAAACAATGTATTTGTCGAAAAAACCAACAGCTTCTTTTTCGAACCGTTTGACTCAGCAGGTATTGCTGTTTTTAAAAGTAAACTAACAAGCTTAAAAGGACTGATAAATCTCCGCGGCGAAGTAATTCTTTTGCCCAGGTGGGAATCAATTAAAAGGTTACCAGGCAGCAATTACTACCTTTTAGGTAATTACGACTCCAACAGTGGCACCGATCCGCTAACCGGGAAATTTTATATTAAATACGAATTGGCTGATTCAGGAGGCAATGAGCTGCTCCCGGGTGTTTACCAGAGTATTGAACTAATTTCCAATAATGAGTTTCTGGTAATAAAAGACGGGATAAGGTCAAATATTAAGCTCGCAAAGTGATTCCTGAGTAAATTATAAATCCGGGGCTGTGTTAGAGTTTAAGAAAATATTGCTAAATTTATTATAGCTCTTTTAGTTCGTTCTAAAGGATCCGCTTTGAATTATAGTTGTAGCTTTTCAACATTTGATGATTTTAGTTTTGCCTTGAGCTAAATGTTATTAGTGAAATTTGGATTGTTGCCCCACAACAAACATAAACAAAGTAATGAAGCAGATTTTCAAAAAAGTTAAGCCCGAGATATTGATTGCGTCTTTTTATTTGCTTACAGGTGC
Source organism: Bacteroidota bacterium (assembly GCA_021779665.1). Classification (GTDB taxonomy): domain Bacteria; phylum Bacteroidota; class Bacteroidia; order Bacteroidales; family JAAUTT01; genus JAAUTT01. Next base: position 3,653 of record JAJYAG010000186.1, read on the forward strand.
GCTCTTTGTGATATCCTTGGGTTATTTTACTCCAAATTCCACCTTTGATAATATTGAAATAAGCCGGTTTTATACATTGGGCTTCATGGTGTTTTTACTTGTAACCGCATTGTTATTGCTATATACAGTGCGAAAATACAGGCTTACTTTTGCTAATCCGGCAAAAGCGACACATGGTGATGTCAACGATTATGCGGGACAAAAGGAAGTGTTCAGGTTAGAAGAAATATTTCAACAGAGTGATACGGATTTTCTTTGGCTTGTGGACAATGCTCCTGAAGCTATTTTTGTGCAGGTTGATGGTGAATTTGCCTATCTTAATAAAGCGGCTGTAAAATTATATGGAGCTTCTGAACCGTCACAACTTATTGGAACAAGGGTATTAAACAGGATTCATCCTGACTTTGTGGAGATAGTGATTGACAGAATAAAAACGCTTAACGAACTTCGGCAATCTGTTGAGGCTATGGAGTATAAACATCTCCGGATGGACCATAGTGTTATTGAAGTAAGTGTTGCGGCTATCCCTTTTATGACAGGAAAAATGAATGGCGCCCTGGTTTTTGTCACGGATATTACCGAAAGAAAACAGATGGAAGAAAAACTGAAGCAAAGTTTTGATCTTCTGAATAATATGGCGGATCAGGTTCCCGGCGTCATATATCAATACAGGCTTTATCCCGATGGCCGTTCGGCATTTCAATATTCAAGCCCGGGTATGTTTAACATTTATGAGGTTACTTCGGAGGAAGTCAGAGAAGATGCCTCTCCGGTTTTTACCCGTATTCATCCTGATGACTACAACTATATTGTTGAAACCATTAGTGAGTCGGCCCGGGACCAAAGTGAATATCATTCCGAATTCCGCGTTATTCTTCCTTCGCAGGGGGAACGCTGGAGATTGTGCAACGCCAAACCTGAACTCCTGAACGATGGAAGTACGCTCTGGCACGGCATCATCATGGATATTACCGAGCTCAAGAATGCACAGGAGCTCTTCCGCCAGAAAAATGAGGAGGTTAATACATTCTTCGACTGTGCCCTCGATTTGCTTTGTATTGCCGACATGGATGGTAATTTTTTACGGCTCAACAAAGAATGGGAAAATGTATTGAAATTTCCTTTGGATGAGCTTCTTGGAAGAAAATTTATTGAATTTTTTCATCCTGACGATATTGAATCTACAACTAATGCCACTAGCCAATTGGCCGATCAGAAAAGAATTTCCAGCTTTACAAACCGCTATCGCTGTAAAGATGGTACTTATAAATGGATTGAGTGGAAATCGTTTCCCAAAGGAAATTATATTTACGCTGCCGCAAGAGATATTACCGACAGGATAATTCAAAAGAATGAACTTATTGCCGCCAAAGAAAAGGCAGAAGAAAGTGAACGGGCCAAATCTGTTTTAATTAACAGGTTCAACGAAGCCCAGTCAATTGCAAAAATTGGGAATTGGGATCGAAATCTTTTAACCGGCGAAGTTTGGTGGTCGGATGAGTTATACCGAATTTTCGAGGTTGATCCGCAGGAGTTTATACCTACTTTAGAAGAGGTGGGGAAGTATATTCATAATGATGACCTTGAATCGTATTATAATGAGGCGCAAAAATCCATTGAAACTGGGAACTTTATGGATGTCAACCTTCGTATTATTACTCCCGGGGGTAAAGTTAAGTTCTGTAATTCAACAGGTAAAGTAAGTTTCGAAAGTGGCAAAGCTGTGAGGTTTGCAGGGACATTCAGCGACATTACAGTCCAGACCCAGATCAGCAATCAACTGATACAGGCCATGGAGAAAGCGCAGGAAAGCGACCGCCTTAAAACTTCTTTTCTTCAGAATATGAGTCACGAAATCCGCACTCCTATGAATGCCATCATGGGATTCTCGGAGTTGTTGGTGCGTCATCATGGAAATAAATCCAAACTGGAATATTTTTCTAATATTATCAATCAAAGATGTAACGACTTGTTGGTGATTATTGATGAGATACTGGATATTTCAAGAATTGAGTCGGGACAAGTTGCTGTTATTATCGAAAATTGTAATCTGGATGTGCTCTTTGGTGAGTTAAAAACCATATTCTGGGAGCATCGCGAAAAACTGAAAAAGGAAAATGTTCAACTCTCTTTTAATAATCAGTGCGGGGCCGATCAGGTTGTTTTTGCGACCGACAGGTTTAAGCTGAAACAGATATTGATAAATCTTATTGGCAATGCTTTTAAATTTACCGACTCGGGAGTTATCGAAGTGGGATGTAAAAATTATGCTGCCAACGAGATATTATTCTATGTATCCGATACAGGGGTTGGTATACCTCAGGAGAAACAACAAATAATTTTCGACAGGTTTATTCAACTCGAACCATCATCCAACAGGTTATACGGAGGCACAGGTTTAGGCCTATCCATAGTACGAGGGTTACTGGATTTATTAGGTGGTAAAATATGGCTTGAATCCCAACCCGGTAAAGGGTCAGTTTTTTACTTTTCAATTCCGGTTAAACCTACTCATTCAACAAAAGGTAATATTATAGAACAAAACGCGCCGGTCACCCGGTTTTTATACAAGGGAAAGACCCTTTTGCTGGTGGAAGACGACTCCTACAATGCAGAATTTATTCTGGAAATCCTGGCTGAAACGGGACTGAATCTTATTTCGACTCAATACGGTGAGGAAGCTGTTGAGATTGCGCAGACCAAACGTCCTGACATTATATTAATGGATATCGGTTTACCTGACATAGATGGTTTGGATGCAACACGCCGGATATTTCAACTTGTACCGGAGGCTAGAATTATTGCTCAAACGGCCTACGCCACCAACGATGATAATAAAAGAGCTTTGGAGGCCGGATGTGTTGATTTTATAAGTAAACCTTTAAAATCTAAAGCCTTGCTGGCTATGGTCAATAAGCATCTGACCATTTGATTTCGGTCTTTTTAAAAAATCATCAAACAGAATGTTTTAATATCTTTAAATCAAAAAACCATGAAACGATTTGGACAGGTGATAGGCGTTGATCCACAGCGCTTCGAGGAATACAAGAAATATCATGCAGCGGTGTGGCCCGAAATTCTGGCTATGATCTACGAATGCAATATCCGCAACTATTCCATCTTCCATAAGGATAATCAACTCTTTGCCTATTACGAATACATCGGTACCGACTTTGCTGCCGATATGGCTAAAATGGCTGCCGACCCAAAAACACAGGAGTGGTGGGTCATAATGGAACCCATGCAACGTCCTGTATCCACCCGTGCTTACGGCGAATGGTGGGCCAACATGGAAGAAGTTTTCCATACGGAATAAGGTGGAGAAGCATAGATCGATGTAAAGATCCTTGCTATGCAGTTAGTATTATGGCTAAATTCCATGATGTATTTTATAGGGTATTTGAATTGAAATAAGTACTTCTTAAAGCCTTATTTTACTTTTGTTTTTGACCTATTAGGTAATAAAAACGAGCTGTGGTTAAATTAGAAATACCTTTTGATCAAAGCATGGCGAAGCCTAAAATACTAATTCCTTGTTGACGGCGGGCCGTTCAAGGGAAGTCGACGCAGGAGACGGACCGCGTTCTCGCCGTTAAAGACTTTTTTGGTGACTTTTTTGGTCACAAAAAAGTTACAATGGCTGCTTGAGAATCTTATGTTATCTGCCTGTGACGTTTGGTCCCATAACAATGATTAAATTAGTACAATTAAAACCAGATGATTTAACCTTATTTATGTTAATTGAAAAACATCCTGGTTTGAGTTGAAGCTAACCTAATTCCCCTTTAAAGCAGGCCCTTTTTTGCTCCATAATACTTCATGGTTGGATATCAGCCATGTTTTGCCTTTATCGTTATTTCCCTGGTAAAAGAGATAGCTTTTTTTGCCGTCATCAAAAATGTGCGGATGTCCCGATTCGGATGAGTTCCATTCCCCGGGTCTGCCGTTTGCCAGAAAAGGTTGTTCGGATAATTTTGTCCAGTGCACACCATCTTCACTCACTGCGGCTCCTATCTGCTGGGGCCAGTTGTTGTAGGCTCCCGCATAGAACATGTAAAGTTTGCCGTTACGTTTGATAACTGAAGCGCCTTCCACACATTCGCCTTCCCAGGGGAATTCCGGCTTCAAAATAGGAGCATCCTTTGAGATGTGTGTCCAGTCATGCTTGTTGAAACTGGTTTGGGCAGGAGCGGTGGCAACGCCTTGCAGTTGAATTTTATAGTCGGGATCGCGTGTGGCAAAAAACAGAAAGTATTGATTTTTGAACAGGATCACTTCCGCATCAATAGCGCGGCCGCAGTTCCAGTTACCATCGGGATTGAAAATGGGATTAGTCTTATTCCGGGTGAAGTTTATTCCGTCAGTGGACCAGGCGTGGCAAATGGCATCATTTTTACCGTTGCCGTAAGTCTGATAGAACAGATGCACGGTATCGCGGCGGACCAATGCACAGGGTGCAGCAAATCCTTTTGATTCGTAGGTGGCTGCCGGGTCGGGTTTAATATCTCCAATCCGTTTCCAGTCGTTAAGGTTGTTGCTTTCGGCAACTGCAATTCCCCAGCCGATCGCTTTCCCGTTGTTATCGGTATATCCGGGAACGGAATAGTACATCAGGTACCTGTTATTGAATTTTATAACGTGAGGGTCCTTGGAATAAGGACGATGTAGCCTTGAAGTATCGCCAAACATCATTTTTGAAGACTGGGCGTGAAGTTGAAAGCCACAAATCATTAAGGTTAAAAAAGTCACGACAATAATTCTCATATAGTTATCATTTTTAATAGTTTAAAAAAAAATTAAACGATGGAATACCTTTTCGGTAATATACATCAACCACAAAGTCTCACCAAGTTCACCATCTGGTATCACAAACAGAAGCAGATTACGATATTATTCATAAACTATGAGCGCCATTGTGAAATCCTTTGAGTTCTTTGTAAAAACTTTAAGATACTTTTCATAAAAGTTTTATCAAATAATATCACAAATAGAAACCACCATTTTTTAGGGTTACAGAATGAAACAGCAAAGAAAGCTTAAAATTAAAATTATATTTATGAACAAACGATTGCGCATTTGCCAATATTTTATAGTTTTGAAGAAATTAATTTTTTAAGCAAATGAAAAGAACATTAACTACCATTTTATTCATTGTATTGGTATTGAGCGTGAATGCACAAAACGACAATGCCTATTTTAAACCTAAATACGTTAAAAAGGCCATGACAAAAGCTTTGGACTGGCAATTGGCTAATCCTAAGCATAAATTATGGGACTGGACAAATGGAGCTTTCTATACCGGCGTATTTTTAGGCTATCAAACCTTACAAAAACCTTTTATTCTGGATTCCCTTATGGCAATGGGCAACCGTAACCAATGGAAACCTGGCCCGCGTGTTCATCATGCCGATGATTGGGCGATCTGCCAGACTTATATTGACTTATACCGGTTGAAAAAGGATCAGAAAATGATTCAGCCTTTTATCGATACTTTGAAAGTGTTTGGCAACTCTGTTAACAAGGAAGCTGTTCGCCATGGCATTACCTGGTGGTGGTGCGACGCTTTGTTTATGGGGCCTCCGGCACTCGTGAAACTTGGGGTTACACTCAAGGATGACAGTTACCTGAAAATGAACGATTCTCTTTACAAACAATGCTACGACCTGCTTTTCGATCAGGAGGAACATTTATTTGCCCGTGATGCCAAATATTTATGGAAAGGCGAACCGACTGATGTTAAGGAAAAAAATGGCCGTAAAGTATTCTGGGGGCGTGGTAATGGCTGGGTAATGGGTGGACTTGTAAAGGTTATTTCCGAACTTCCTGCGAATTATCCTACCCGCAGCTTCTACATCGATATTTACAAAAAAATGGCCGATAAGCTCGTAATCATTCAGCATCCTGATGGTTTCTGGCGTACAAGTCTGCTTGATCCCGAAGCTTATCCCGGTGGTGAAGCCAGCGGAACCAGCTTTTTCTGCTATGCTCTGGCATGGGGTGTGAACAATGGCATTCTCGACCGAGATAAGTTTATGCCTGTTGTAAAAAGATCGTGGGTTGCTCTATGCAAAGCTCAGAAAGAAAACGGCATGCTCGGCTGGGTTCAGCCTATTGGTGCCGATCCGCAGAAAAACTTTTCGGCCGACAGCTGGGAAGTATACGGAACAGGAGCTTTTGTTTCGGCAGGTACCGAAATTCTCAAATTGAAATTGAAATAAGATAAAGATTTTTAGCAGCTTAGGGCTGTGTTCATTAAAAAGCCGTTGACAGAAGTTGTTAACGGCTTTTTTTATAAATTGTGCCTTTATCCAAATTTCTTCGATTAAGAAAACAACACCACTTAAAATTTAACCTATGAAGCACATCTTATTCATTCTTCTGTTATTTGTTTCTGCCTTCAGTTATGCGCAGGAAGATCTGGTTTACCAGAAACCTTCGCCCGAAATTCTCGCTTTGGCCGATTATGAAAGACCACCTTCAGTATCAATGGATTCAAAGAAAGAGTATATGCTTCTTATTTACAGAAGCACATACAAGAGCCTCGACGATCTTAACCAGGAAGAGATGCGGCTCGGCGGATTACGTATCAATCCCATTACCAATATTTCTTCAGTTGTCACTTACATCAATAATCTTAAAATCAGAAAGGTTAAAGATTTTAAAGCTGAACCTACCCAGGTTTCCGGATTGCCTCAGAACCCTAAAATTGCAAATTTCTACTGGTCGCCCGATGATAAGAAGATTGCTTTTACTAATACCACCGAAATCGGCGTTGAACTTTGGGTTATTGATGTTTTAACGGCTAAAGCCACAAGGCTTACTGATGCGAATTGTAACAGTAACATAGGAAGTCCATTCAGCTGGTACCAGGACAGCCAGAACCTTCTCGTTTATTTAATTCCAGCCAATCGCCCTCAGATAATTGATAACAAAAAGAACTTGCCACTAGGCCCCATAATTTCAACGGCCCATGGTAAGGTTTCACAAAACGTTACATATCAGGATCTGCTGAAAAACAAAACCGATGAGCAGAACTTCGAAACGCTTATTACTTCTGAGCTTTATAAAGTTTCACTTACGGGAAGCAAAACTTTGTTCAAGGGTAGGGACATGTATGTGTCCCGCTCGTTCTCGCCTGATGGTAATTATGTGATGCTGACTACTGTAAAAAAGCCGTTCTCATATATTGTACCATACAACCGGTTCCCACTCACCACAGCAGTTTACGACTTAACCGGTAAAGAAATAAAAATGGTGAACGAAGTTCCTCTTACTGAAATCATGCCCAAAGGCTTTATGGCTGTGCGCAAAGGCAAACGCTATATGGATTGGAGAGATGATAAACCTGCAACTTTATTTTATGTTGAAGCTTTGGATGGTGGTGATCCTGCTGTAAAAGTTGATTTCAGAGATGAACTGTTTGTCTGGGATGCACCTTTTACTTCAAATCCTCAATCACTGGCAAAAACAAAGCAGCGCTTCAGCAATTTAACATGGGGCGATGAAAAAACTGCAATTCTTGGCGATTATTGGTACGATACGCGTAATACCAGGACTTATCTGCTAAATCCGTCTAATCCGGCGGAGCAACCAAAACTTGTATTCGACCGCAACTATCAGGATATTTACAGTGATCCCGGAAATTTCGAAACTCGTGAAAACCAGTATGGTCGCAGGGTACTTGCTATCGAAAAAGGCAAGCTCTTTTTAATTGGCGAAGGATACACTGCCAACGGTCAGTTCCCTTTTATCGATGAATTTAATATCCAGACATTAAAGACCAACAGATTATATCAGTCTTCTTACACCAATAAAAAGGAAGATATTTTCTCGATTGAGGATTTTAAGAATAACGTGGCTTTGGTTCAGATCCAGTCCAAAACTGATTATCCCAACTATTATTTCCGATATTTCAGGCAGAAAGAAAAAGTCGACCAGATCACATTCAACAAAAATCCTTTTGTAAGCATTCAAAATGTGGAGAAGGAAGTGATTAAATACAAAAGAAACGATGGCGTTGAACTTTCGGGAACGCTTTATCTGCCGGTAGGTTACGATAAAACTAAAAAAGAAAAGTTGCCATTACTCATCTGGGCATACCCGGAAGAATTCAAGGATAGGAATAGTGCAGGTCAGTCGGCTAAAAATCCGAATGAGTTTACTTTTCCCTATTACGGTTCATTTGTGTATTGGGTAACCAAAGGATACGTTGTACTCGACGATGCTTCGTTCCCCATTATTGGCGAAGGATCGAAAGAACCAAACGATTCATTTATCGAACAGTTGGTTGCCAATGGAAGAGCTGCTATAGATGCCGTCGATAATTTAGGTTATATCGATCGTACCAAAGTTGCCGTTGGCGGCCATTCTTACGGCGCTTTTATGACTGCTAACCTGCTCACACATTCCAATGATTTTGCCTGTGGTATTGCCCGCAGTGGAGCTTACAACCGCAGTCTCACTCCATTCGGATTCCAGAACGAGCAGCGCAATTTCTGGGATGTTCCTGAAATTTACAATGGAATGTCGCCTTTTTATACTGCCCATAAAATGAAAAAACCTATTTTGCTGGTTCATGGCGAGGCCGACAATAACCCGGGTACCTTTACTTTACAAACCGAAAGATATTTTCAGGCAATTAAAGGTCTTGGCGGAAATGCCCGCATGGTGATTCTGCCAAAGGAAAGCCATGGTTATGTGGCAAAGGAAAATATTCTGCATTTGCTTTGGGAGCAGGAACAGTTCCTGGATAAGTATCTGAAAGGAAAGTAGTATCTCATAAAAATAAGAGCCGGGAATTTTGTCCCGGCTCTTATTTTTATCTCCCGATCATTTTGGCCGAAGCTTTATCCAGAAACAGCCATGTTGCTGAGTGCTGCTGCATGATGGAAGCAGGGATCTGATTTGTAACTTTTCCATCCACAGTTTGTTTCACAGCCCACGCTTTCCGTTCGTCGGGAACACTGCAGATAATGGCTTTGGATTTCATAATCTGCTTAATGGACATACTGATCGCCCGGGTTGGCACATCGTTAAATGTCGGAAACCAGCCTTCGCCCATCTGCTGTTTTCGACAAGCCTCGTCAAGGGTAACTACCAGGTATTCACTCTCAGTTTCAAAATCGGCAGGAGGATCGTTGAATGCCAGGTGGCTGTTTTCGCCAATACCTACAAAAGCCACATCGATGGGATGCTGTGCAATAAGTTTTCCCAGGCGTTCACATTCTTCGTGCGGGTTACCGGTATCGCCGTTCACATAATGAAAGGCCTTTGGTTTGATAATTTCAGCAAACCTTTCTTTCAGGTACTTCCGGAAAGAGGCCGGGTGGGTATCGGGAATTCCAATGTATTCGTCCAGATGAAAGGCGGTTACAACGCTCCAGTCAATCTTTTCTTTTACAAGTTCAGCCAGCATTTCGAATTGTGAAGCACCAGTTGCAACAATGATATTTGCCTTGCCCGTTTCGGAAATGGCCTGCCGTATAAGTCCGGCACCTTTCGCTGCCGCTCTTTTCCCAAGCTCCTGCTTATTTTCAGAGATGATTATTTCCATGGTGTTATTGTGTTAATGTCAAATGTATTTTCATTAGTGTCCCATTAAAATTGGGACGTATTAAAAATTAAACAAATTTGGCTCATTGAGCCTAAAACGTTCTTTGTCATTTTGAAATTTAGTTTTATCAAAGAGGTCT
>JAJYAG010000187.1 GCA_021779665.1 Bacteroidota bacterium
GCTTGTAAGTGAAAACTTCTCCATGCGCATAATCACCGGCAATACAGTTGAGAAAAAGCTCATCGGTACAGATTGTGCGATATAGAGCGAGAAAAGCGTTGAATATTTTTGAAAAGGCTTCATATTTTAAATCGTAAGTATTTGATCGTAAGTCGTAAGACTAATTTATTGAGTGTTATACTTTCCATTAACATTAGTTCTTTTCTGAAATATTTACTGAAAGGGTTATTCCAAAGGTAACCGGATGTCCTTTTTGTGCATACCAGTTTTTGAAGTTGGAAACATAGAACATGTAAGGGAAATATTTTTCGTTCAACATGTTTTTTGACCAGAGAGACAGCGATCCCCATTGACTTTCGATACCAACTGAGCCATTCACGATGGTATAAGCTCCCTGACTTTTACTGTTATCGTCGTTCCAGAACTGTTTCCCGATACCCTGTACTGAAAGATGTGCAAAGGCTGATTTTATATATTGTGATTTAAAATCAACCTTGTAGCCCACAAACGATGAGAATGTATAACGTGGAATAAACGGAAGATAGAAGTCCTTTAAATTTACTGTATCCGAGAGGTTAGGTTTAAAGTCGACATATTTGGCTTCAGTATAACCAAAATTGCCGCCTATTTGCAGATTTTTAACCGGAGTAGCAATAAACTCAAATTCATATCCCCTGCTGTAGCTTTTTCCGGCGTTTTTAATCATGTTCCCTCCAACAGGCACGCGCTGACTAACCTGCTGGTTGTTCCAGTCGATGTAAAAAATGGCTGCATTAAAGGACAGAAATGAAAAAGGATTGCTTTTTATACCAAACTCGTAATTCCAGGAGTTTTCAGCTTTATAAACTTCATCTTCAGGTCGAACGAATGCGGTGTTAAAGCCGCCCCCACGGTAGCCTTTACTGGTTGTAAAGTAAGCTGAGCTGTTGTATGGCAGATAGAATCGCACAGCTAATTTGGGTAGCAACTCACTGAAAGATTCCTTAAAAAGCGTATCCTTTTTTAAAGTCTGGGTTTCTCCTTTAGTGGTGTAATAGGTATAGTTCAGGGAATTCAACTCATAGTCGTAACGCAATCCAAGCGTAAGGTCAAATAAACCTGCTATTTTCTTTATAGTTGCCTGTCCGAAGGTTGCGATGCCCGAGTTTTCTTCATTGTTGTACTTTACATATCCGTTACCTGGTGCGAGTCCCGGAGCTTTCAGCTGCAAAATGTCCGATCCGTAAAGCAGATCGATATCTCTGTTGGCATTCTGGATAAATCCAAATACCCCTATGGTCGCATCAATGTTTTTAAAATCGTTCGTAGTCATTACAATTTCCTGCGTATACTGGTTCTGTTTTACTCCCTGCTGAACCTGGTAATAGTCCTTAGGCATAAAATCCTGGTCTATAGCCTGTTTGTCCTTCAGGTATTGTGCTCCGGTAACCGAGGTGATTACAAACTTGTTGAGGTAAAGCGAGGCTGTTAAACTGTTATCGAGAATGTCGCGGTTGTAGCGGCTTTTGTAATTGTAGTTGATCTCTTTCACATCATTGGTCGAATCAAGAACCCCGTATGGATATCCTTTTTCGTAGCTTTTTTCGCCCCCGAGTTTATAAGTAAGTACCAAAGGTTTTATGGGATTGTAACGAACTTTAAACGAGGCATTTTTGGTGAAATCGCTTCCTACGCTTTCATTATGAAAATTATTTGTAAAATAGCCGTTGCGCTCTGTATAGCCTGCATTCAGCAATACAGCCAGTTTGTTTGTAAGAGGTTCGTTGTACGAAAAATTGTATTTCATATACCCGTAATTTCCAAAGTCGGCATTTAAGCGCAGTTCTCTGTAATTTCGGGGAGCACGGGTAACAATATTGATTATCCCCCCCATGGTGTTACGGCCATATAAGGTTCCCTGCGGACCGCGAAGAATTTCGATGCGCTCAACGTCGGCAAAGTCGAAGGCAAAGGCCGACTTTTCAAAGTAAGGAACGCGGTCCACATACAATCCAACTGAAGGACTGTTTATACGGGAGCCTACGCCACGGATATAAACCGGGGCTGTTAATTTGGAGCCATATTCGGGCATGTAGAAGTTTGGAACTATGGCCGAAATATTTCTTAGCGATTTGGCTTTTTCCGATTCAATTCTGTTTAAACTGATTGAAGTAACAGAAGTAGGCAAATCTTTGATGCGTTGGTTTCTTTTCTCGGCGGTCACAACTACTTCGGATAGCTGAACCGAATCTGATAAAATTGATTGCGACAGACCAAGTCTGCCTATAAAAAAAGTCAATATCAGGATTAAGTAAAACGACTTTCTCATTTTCTAAAGTTTAATAATAATAACCTCGACAACACTCGCAGGAGTAAAAATGCGATTGATTTGAAATCAATGCTTATTGGCTGAATTCTTTAAATTCAGTAATGTAAAAGCAGACGGGGAATTATTAAACTACCGGAGGAGCCCGGTTGGGTATGTTTTTGGAAAGATCGGAACCAGGAAAAAACTCCTGAATTATTGGATATTTAATTGATTCACATGTAATGGAATCAAAATATAATGCTGCTTTGTGTTTTGGGGCTACTGCTGTTTTCCCGGTAATCTGTTGCCAGAAACATGTTCTTTGGCTGATTTTGATATTCTCCTGAATCTGATAGACGCTTACCTGCGCAGGAGTGAGATTTTCAGGAGAAGGGGCATTAACTTCAGCAGTCTGGTTGTTTCCCATTACTCCCAGAGCAATAAATATCCACGCCAGACAAATGGCTATAATGGTTGCAACTTCAGGAAAAGGGAACAACGACAAAAACATAAGAATTAAATATTTGAATATCTCAAATGTATAATTTTTCTTAACAAGTTTTTAAACGGGTTATTATTTAAAACAAATCCAAATAACGATCGAAAATGTGCCTTCATGAAAAATAGTACCTTTGCCAAAAAAAAAGATGAAGGGTCAGAATCGCAGTGATATAAAACCAGGCAGTGAAGTTTCCATAGTGCTGAAAGAGGATCAGGCTTCAGGAAGACTTACTGATGGAGTTGTGCAGGATATTTTAACTAACAGTCTTTATCATCCGCACGGAATTAAAGTCCGGCTTACAAATGGTCAGGTTGGCCGGGTGAAAGTTGTAAAGCCGGCAAATAGAATTTAAAATCTGAATTATGAAATTTTCATCGTATAACTTTACGCCGCAGATAAAAAAGAACCTTGAAGATCTCGGTTTTCGTCGCCCCACCGATATACAGTTTAAGTCCATTCCGCCCATTATGCGGGGCGAGGATGTTTTGGCCATTGCTCAAACCGGTACCGGTAAAACAGCTGCTTTTGCCATTCCGGTAATTCACCGGTTACAAACTGGTGCTGCCGACCGCGGAAAAAGAAACATCCGCTGTTTGGTTATGGAACCTACTCACGAGCTTGCCATACAGATTACCGAAGTTTTTCAGAGTATAGGCAAAGGAACAGGAGTTTTTACCTCTTGTGTTTATGGAGGTGTTGAGCAAGCACCCCAAATTGAGCGGTTGGATCGCGGTCTCGATATTTTGGTGGCCACTCCCGGTCGTATGTTCGATCTGGTAAGCCAGGGCCATTTGAAGCTCGATGATGTTGAAGTGCTTGTGCTCGATGAAGCCGATCACATGCTAGACCTTGGTTTTATTCACGATATAAGGCAGTTAACCCACATGCTTCCGCGGAAACATCAGACCTTATTCTTTTCGGCAACCATCAACGAAGCAATTAAAGACCTTGCTTATTCTCTCGTTCATAAGCCGGTTCGCATTCAGTTATCTCCTCAGGATCCTGTCTCCAAAAATGTGGAACACTCGGTGGCTTTTATCGAGATGGACGACAAACGCTTTTTTCTCGAGAGAATTATCCGTGAGAATCCCAATAGTAAAATTCTGGTTTTTGTACGTACAAAAGTGCGCGCCGAAAGGGTGTTAAAGGCATTGGAAAGAGTTGGACTTGCAAGTCTTACCATGCACGGGGATAAAGATCAGAAGGACCGGCTTAAAGCCCTGAACCAGTTTAAAGAAGGTAAAGTAAAAGTATTGATTGCCACCGATGTAAGTGCTCGCGGAATCGATATTCCCGATGTTGAATATGTTGTGAATTACGATTTGCCCGAAGAGGCAGAGAATTATGTCCATCGTGTAGGCCGCACTGGTCGTGGTACCCAGAAAGGAAGAGCTGTATCGTTTTGCAGCACCGAAGAAAAGCCGGTGCTGGAGGAAATTCAGGGTTTTTTGAAAAAGGAAATTACAGTGATGCCCATTGCTAAAACCCAATATGAAGAAACAGTTGCTATTTCGGAAGGTAGCGAACACGACTGGAAATCGCTGATGAAAGAAGCAGAGGAATTTGAAATGAAAAAGAAGAGAAAAAAGCGCTAAATAATTTTAGAAGAATTTAATTCTGACTGTGGAATTTATGTTCAGGTTGAGCAATTCTGCCGCATTACCTCTGTAAATGGCTATTTCGAGCAAGTCGAGAGAATTAAAAAGCGCTAAGAGCTCGCCGGGTGAGGTTTCGTTATAAAATTTATTGATGCGTTTAATCTTGTAATAATTGCTCTGCACCAGAATTTCAAACTGCCGGCCTTTGCCAATTCTTTCGAACAATTCGCGGGTTATGTTGGTTATTGTATTCTGATAAGAATCGATGTAAATAACTGATCCTGAAATAACAGATTCGTCGATGGCGGGATTCAGAGGTACTTGTTTTATGAGTTCGGTAGTTTGGCCCAGTTGTTCAATATTTTCTCCCGACGACAGAAAAGCTGCTGCCGGAGCAAGAACTGTAATACCGGCAAAAGTGGTGATGCTTGAAGGAGACTGGCTATCAGCTTCGGAGAATTTATCGATACTTACTGCAATGGCCGGTTCTTCCTGAAAAAGTAATCCTGCAATACCGTTATTGGCACAAATGAAATAATGTCCGTTGTTTTTAATGGCTATAAACCCTTTATCATCGGAAGGCTCAGAACTAACATCGATAATGTGGATGGAGCCTTCGGGGAAAAAGTTATAAGAGTTTTTAACAACAAAGGCGGCCATGGATATGTTGAAAGGAGGAATCTGATGATTAAGGTCCACTACCTTTGCATCTGGAGCCAGGCTAAGTATGGTGCCTTTTACAGCACCTACATAGAAATCATTTTGTCGCCAGTCGGTAGTGAGAGTAACAATGGCCATAATGGTGAAAACTCATTTTCATATGTTAATTATTATTTTTTTAGGGTCAGATGGAGCATCCATAACACCAATCATTTGTGTATGAGACAAAGATTATCTTTGTTATGGATGGTTCAAACCTTAAAAAAATACCTTTAATTTGTATTTTCCAAAAGTAATGATAATCGAACGATTTATATGATTGAAAAGATCATTTATTTGGAGGGCATTGATCCGGTAATCCTATACGGCATAAATAACGTAAGGTACGAACGTATCCGGAACGCCTTTCCCAAATTAAAACTTGTAGCACGGGGAAACGAGATCAAAGCGATGGGAGATAAATCGGAGGTTGCTGCTTTTGAGAAAAAAATCAACCTTCTTATTGCCTTCTATCAAAAACATAATAATATTACCGACCGTGATATCGACCAGATCATTCAGGATGATGCTGAAATTGAAGCTCAGCTTGAAGAGCCCGATGCCGATATTATTGTTTATGGTAATAATGGTAAGGAAATAAAAGCACGTACCGTAAATCAGCGACGCCTCGTCGACGACTTTAAGGCCAACGATCTGTTGTTTGCCATTGGTCCGGCCGGAACGGGGAAAACTTATACAGCCATTGCCTTAGCTGTAAAAGCTTTCCGCAGCAAAATGGTGAAACGCATTATTCTTACCCGTCCGGCAGTGGAAGCAGGGGAGAGACTCGGTTTTCTGCCCGGCGACATGAAAGAAAAGCTCGACCCCTATTTACAGCCTCTTTACGATGCTCTCAACGATATGATTCCTCCTAAAAAACTGGAATCACTTATCGAAGACGGGACGGTTCAGATAGCGCCTCTCGCTTTTATGCGCGGCCGCACACTCGATAATGCCTTTGTTATTCTCGACGAAGCGCAGAACGCAACCGTGAATCAGCTCAAAATGTTTTTAACCCGTATGGGGCCAAATGCCAAGTTTATTGTAACAGGCGACGTAACGCAGATTGATCTTCCGGCAAGGGAAGCCTCCGGCTTGGTTTATGCTCTGAAGATCCTGAACGGAGTATCGGGAATTTCCATGATTTATTTCGATAACCGCGATATTGTGCGTCACCGTTTGGTGAAGGACATAATCGAAGCTTACAGCAAAGCCAGTAATAACGACAAAAACATATAAATATGACACAAGCAATAACAAAAACCAATTTTAATCTGCCGGGACAGAAAGGATTGTATGTTGGAAAGGTTCGCGATGTCTACAACATCGACGATAAATTTCTTGTTATGGTGGTAACCGACCGTATTTCGGCTTTCGACGTGGTGCTTCCAAAAGGAATTCCTTACAAAGGTCAGGTATTGAACCAGATTGCTGCCAAGTTTCTGGATGCAACCTCCGACATTGTTCCCAACTGGAAAATAGCTACTCCCGATCCTATGGTAACCATTGGCCACCGGGTTGTTCCTTATAAGGTTGAAATGGTTATCCGCGGTTATTTAACCGGTCATGCATGGCGCGAGTACAAGTCGGGAAAAAGAACCCTTTGTGGTGTTGCTCTTCCCGAAGGTATGCGTGAGAATGAAAAGTTCCCGCAACCCATCATTACTCCTACCACAAAAGCAGATGAAGGCCATGACCTCGATATTTCCAGGGAAGAAATTATTGCTCAGGGTCTTGTTTCGAAAGATGAATACGAATTACTCGAAAAATACACCCGTGGAGTTTTTGAGCGTGGAACCCAGATAGCTGCCGAAAAGGGATTGATTTTGGTTGATACTAAATATGAATTTGGAAAGAAAGATGGTAAAATTTACCTGATTGACGAAATTCATACACCCGATTCATCCCGCTATTTCTATTCCGAAGGTTATCACGAACGCCTCGCAAAAGGTGAACAGCAGAAGCAGCTCTCAAAGGAGTTTGTGCGTCAGTGGCTTATCGAGAATAATTTCCAGGGAAAAGAAGGCCAGACTGTTCCTAATATGCCCGATTCGTTTGTAAACGAAATTACCGAGCGATACATCGAACTGTTTGAAAATATAACCGGCGATAAATTTTTCCGTGGCCCACTGGAGAATATCCAACAGCGGATTGAAAGTAATATTGTTGAAGCGTTGAAGAAGCTTTAATAAAACAAAAAACCGTCTCAGATTATCCGGGACGGTTTTTTTATTTTCATTTCATTCCAAATGAAAAACTTCCTCCATATTTGCCCACCATTCGTCTTCTCCTCGCGATTGTAAGGGCTTTTGCATTGGCTGCATAATCCGCCACCATTCCTGCGTTTTTGGGTCGGCGGCCATTTTGGCCATATCTCCTTCAAAATCCGTCCCGGAATATTCAAAATAGGCAAAAAGCATATTATCCTTATGGAAAATAGAGTAATTACTGATGTCGCATGCTTTAATCATTTCAAGCACCTCAGGCCATACGGCTGCATGATATTTTTTGTATTCATCGAACCTATGTGGGTCTATGCCTATTAATTGACCAAATCGTCTCATTTTTAATTTTTGTGTTGATTACAAGTAATTACTGAGTTTTAATACACTGATATTTCATAAATTCCCGGAATACCATTCATCTTTGTAATTACAAACCTTAGTTTTGTTGTGTTTGTCTTTGGAAGTTTTATTTCGGCCTTATTGCCAATAACCGTTCCTTTGTAAATAGTTCTCCATTCAATACCAAAAGGAGTCTGAATTTCAAAAGACTGAACCGAAGATCCCTTTTCATAGATGATAGCTTTTGATATTTGCCTGATTTTGCCAAGATCTATATCTATCCATGGATTAGTATCGTCTTTAGCCGGTTCCCAAAAAGAACCTGTCCAGTCGCCGTTATTTACAGCCTTTAGTTCCACCCACTGGTGATTGGACCATTGTCCTTTCAGGTTTGATGATGCTGTTAATGGTTTCATGTACGATATCGAATTGGATTGAATATCCTGGGGAGCAATGTTCATTACATTGTCCGTAGCTTCAATTTCGATAATTGTATTGACAGGTTTCAGGTCTTTGCCTGAGAAGCGGATAATATAGCTGTCGTCTTTTTTTTCAAATTTAAGTGAAGCTCCACCTGCAATGCGACAGCTCCTGATATCCAATCCGGCAGCAGGGATTTCAATTTCGGTCCGTAATCCGTTCCATTTTAAAATATGAAGATATATCATATTGCCTTTGCGGGTGCTTACGCCCCAATCAGTGGGTTTGTATGGGCCCCCGCGTGTTTCGTAAATTGTGTAACCGTATTGTTTGAGCCATTGTCCCATTTCCTTCAGTCTGTCAACCTGTTCTGGTTCAATTAAACCGTCGGGTCTTGGACCAACGTTAAAAAGCAGGTTCCCGTCTCCGCCTGCAGAGCGGATCAGACTATGAAGGCACTGCTCCAGCGATTTTATTTTTTCATCGGGTTTCCATGCCCATTGACGGCCAATGGTCATGCACGTTTCCCAGGGGCGCATGTTGTTGAATTCACCAATTCTTTGCTCCGGACAATCGAAGTCGCCTTTTGCGCCTGTCCTGTCGTTTATGATAATATCAGGTTGTATTTGGCGGGCAAAATCAATTACCCGTTGTCCGCGTTCGTTGTCAAATTTTTGCGGTACATCAAACCATAATACATACAAAGGGCCGTAATTTACCAATAATTCAGCTACCTGTCTTTTCAGATATGAAGTATAAGCCTCCAGATCGCTGGTTGGACGCACAACGGATCCGCCCGGGCTGGTTAACGGGAAATCGGGATGGTACCAGTCGCAGGTGGAGTAGTATGTTCCGAATTGGATGCCTTGTTTACGGCAGGCTTCAGCAAGTTCTTTCACAACATCACGTCCAAAGGGCGAATTCATGATGTTATGATCGGTTTGACGTGTATTCCACAAACAAAAACCATCGTGATGTTTTGTTGTTAAAATAATATATTTCATTCCGGCTTCCCTGGCAACACTAACCCATTCATCGGCATTGAATTTAACAGGATTAAACTGTTTATACAGGTTATCATATTCCTCCACGGGGATTTGTGCACCACGCGACCAGCCTATTTCCTGGCCTTTGAGAGCTACCGGTCCCCAATGGATAAACATTCCGAAACGGGCATCCTTCCATTCTTCTATTTTTGGTGATTTGGTATTCTGGGCTGATAAAATCTGTAAAGAAGTTAAAATCAGACAGAAGAAAAGTTTGAATTTTGTTTTCATAGTTTACAGGTATTGAGTAGGTTTAAGTTAGCGTAAATTATTAAATTCCTTTATTGCGTCAAACATGGCTATAATATTACCGGGAGGCACATCGGGCATAATATTATGAACAGTGTTGAATACGAAACCTCCGTCTTTTGAAAAAATCTCAAGACGTTCAAGAACCTGACGTCTGATTTGTTCGGGACTGCCATTGTTAAGAGTTCCAACGGTTTCTATTCCTCCTCCCCAAAAAGTGCAGTCTTTTCCAAATTCTTTTTTCAGAAAAGCAGGATCCATATTGTAGGCATTCGTTTGTACGGGATTGAAGATTTCAATTCCTGCCTCAATCATATCGGGCATAAGCAGGGAAATTGAACCGCACGAGTGGATGAACGTGTGCATTTTACTGTGCGATTTAACATAATCGCACAATATTTTATGGCGTGGTTTAAACAATGCTCTGTATGTTTCAGGTTCCATAAAGGGACCCTGTGTCATGCCCAAATCATCTCCAAAGCGGATGATATCGACAATATCGCCAACTGCATCGCAAACCTTTTCGAGCGTTGCCAGATGACGCATTAATAATTGATCGAGCAATTTTTCAACATTGTAATGATCGCACATTAAATCCATAAGGAAGTTGTCCATTCGGCGCAGGAATGTTCCCCATTCAAAAAGATTGCAGCCGCAAACAACAAGAAGAGCCTTGTCGGTTGATTGTCTTAGTTTTAGTGTTCTTTCGCGCAATTGCTGCCAAAAGTCTGCTTCACCGGCTTGATCCCATGGACTGTGCGCATCGCGGGCCCACATGATGCGGTTCATTTCAGCATCGAGATGGTCGTAATTATCAGGATACCCGTCCACATAAGGGAAATATGTCTGGTCAAAAAAGGTAGCACCCACAGGCATACGTGAAAGAACAGTTTTGTTATCACTGTCGTAAGTTTGATAGGCGCCGTCGCTCATAAGCGATGGTCTGAACCATTGCGGATAGTACGCTGCATCTCCGTTCGAAAGGGATATTTTTGTCCAGTCCCCGGGTTTATTGTTGAAGGTACGGCCAATATCCAGCACATCTACCCCAAACATGTCGAGAATCTCCATGTCGGGTTGGGCGAGTTGCTGCACCACATCGTATATCTGTACCGGCAAATCTTTATTAAGGTGTTTTATAAGGTTACTGTAGGCAATTGCCGATATTCCCGAGCTGGGCGTAGCTCCAAGATCAACCGGCACACGGTCGGGTTCCGAATGGTTAATGGCTGATAAAACCCTTTCTCTTGATGTCATGTTAGTTGATATTTAATGTGAAAAATTTCTTTATTCGGAGCCGCTGATTCCTATCATAAAAGCTGAAACGATAAGGATGATAAGCGAACAAAGCATGAGCAGGTAAGTTTTGAATGATGCTCCTTTCCATTCGTTGCGAATAAGACCCCAGATAGTTGCAAAAGCTATTGTGAGTGCCATTAGTATTCCCCACGATGTGAAAGTGTAGGGTCCCATTTTACTTTTTCCCATACCGAAAAGAATAAACTGGCTGAACCAAAGTAAGCCTGCCGAAAGACTCAGCAGATAGTTCGATGTCAGCATTGCCGGAGTTTCAGCGGTGGTATAATCTTTCAGAGATTTGCTTTTCCATCCCAGGTAAATACACCAGATAAGGGTGGTTACAAAGGTACCCGACAAAAGAACCAGGAGAACAGGCATAATTGTGAATAAAGGATCGACTCCGCTCCGGAGTGCCATGGCTGCGACAGGTTCTCCCTGTTCAAAACCAAGCGACATTGCCGAACCTGTAAAGCCTACCAAAATGGCCGAAAGGACACCTTTCCTAAGGTCGAATCCACCGGTATTTCCCTGGCGGGTTTTGTCTTTCAGGTATCCGGCTCCTGCCGAAAAAGCTGTTCCCAAAAGTGCTATAAGTACACCCCAGATAAGTAGAATTCCGTTATCATGCTGCAGCATAGCTTGCAACCGGCCATCCATGAGGGGAGGAATGAGCGTTCCGATAGCAAGCATCAATCCCAGCGACAGAGCATATCCCAGCGATAAGCCTAAATAACGCAGAGCCAATCCAAACGATAGGTTACCAACTCCATAAATAGCACCAAAAATAAAAACTTTAAAAATTGTGGATTTATCCACTGCCTTAAATATTGTCGAAAAATCCGGAGCAAATATAAAACAGGCGGTTAGAGGGAAAATAATATAAGCTCCAACACTGAAAATAAGCCAGCTTGTTTCCCATTTCCAATTTTTAACTTTTCCAAAAGGAACAGCGAAACTTCCTGATGATAATGCTCCTGTCGCAATCAGCAGTATTCCGAGAATTATACCGGTATTCATATCAAAGCGGTTTAGGTATGAGTTGTAATTACAACAAACTTATTAAATGTGCCGGTTTTAAGTTTTAATCATTTGGTGGTTTAATTGCACAATAGCGGGATATTTTTTATGTTTATTGCAAATTAATTAGCGATCGGACTTATGTATCTTATTTATTCTTAAAATAATGGATTTCGAGCAAATTAACGGTGAACTTCTCTTTCAGCTTCGGAATATTTCATTATCCGGGTTTTTAACCGATTCCGATTATGAAGATATTGTGAGTCCTTTTACGCGTATTTACCTGATTACGCAAGGTTCAGGTTTTTTAATTATCGGGAAATCGAAAATTGAGCTTGAAGAAGGGTTCTTATATCTGATACCGAGTTATACCTCTTGTACTTATCATTTTAAATCTGGTCTTGCGCATTATTATCTTCACGCAAGTATCGACTTTTTGAATGGATTAAGTCCTTACAGCCTGTATCCTGTGAAGTACAAGGTTGCTGCAGTAAACCTGGATACTGCTTTATTTCAGCGTATTCTGGAGTTAAACCCGGATATAAAACTTCCCCATCATCACCCTGATATATACCAGACAAAGCAGTGGCTCAACAGAAAGGTTGTCTATAAATCGCCGGCGCACTATCTTGAAACTGTCGGGATAATGCAGCAGCTCTTTTCCCGTTTTGTGGAACCTCAGCAAATGCAAACATTATCGGGGATGCTGAAATATAATATCCAGACAATTCTTTTGTACATTCAAAACAACCTTCAATCAGAGATTACAGTGGACCACCTGGCCGGAATGGCCTGTTTATCGCGCGATCATTTTGCGAAAGTCTTTAAATCAATTATGGGATTTTCACCTATGGATTATGTGATTCGTAAAAGGGTGGAACGTGCTCAGTTTTTGCTGGTAACAACAAAGCTGGCACATAAGGAAATAATTGAAAAAGCGGGATTCCGAAGTGTGGCTTACTTTTCGAGAATCTTCAGAAAAGTTGTGGGTTATACTCCTGAGGAATATCGAAAGATGCCTGGGTAAAGGATAACAAAAAAGGCTGTCGCAGTGACAGCCTTTTTTGTTTTATAAACATAACCCATGCATGCTTTCCAGAAAAGCATCCTTGCGTTGCCGGGCGATGGGTACAACAGAAGTGTCGGTCATTTCGATATATCCTCCATCTCCCCTGACATAAACGCGAACCTGTTCCATATTTATAAGGTGCGAATTATGTATTCTGAAGAAATTCCGGTCGTTCAGCATGGAATCGTATTCGTTCAGACAACGGGAAACCATTAATCTTCTGCCGTTTAAAAGATATATCATGCTGTAGCTTCTGTCGGCCTCAATTCTTACAATTTCTTTAATATCAATGAACTCGGCACCTTTTGAGGTGGGAATAGCTATTTTTGAAGGAATATAACTTGTTAATGTATCCATAAGAAGTCTCTTAACTTTAATTTAAGCCTAACTTTGATTATTCACCAATAAATTGTTTAACCATCAGCATGGCACAAGCCCTGTTAATTTTCCAATTTTGGATTAATTCCGAAGAATGCAAATACGGTTTTGTAATTTGCTTCGTCAACCTGTAAATGATAGTTGCCGTTTTTGTAAACATAGAATTTATTTACTTCACGGGTTTCTCCGGCTGAAAATGGCAGAT
>JAJYAG010000022.1 GCA_021779665.1 Bacteroidota bacterium
CCGATCTCATTTCGAATAATAAGGTCTTTATAGTTGCCCCCGACCGTTATTTTACCGCAATTGATTTAAAAACAGGAAAAGAAATCTGGCGGACAGGTAAGTATAAGGTGAGGGAATCGATGGGAATTAGTGATGATGGCAAGTGCGTCTTTGCTAAGTTGATGAATGATTCGGTTATAGCAGTTTCGGCAAACTCGGACAGTTTTAACCTGCTATGGGCAGTAAACTCGGAAATAGGTTATGAACATAACCCCTGTCCTGTTGCAAGTAATAACAACCTGGTTGCCATAGCTACCAAAAACGGGTTAGTAGTAATGATAGAAAAGAAAACGGGAAGTATTCTCTGGAAGTATAAAGTCGGGAATTCATCGATAAACAAGCTTGTTTTTCAGAAAGATGGGAAGCTTTGGCTAACATCTACCGAGGGTAAAATAATTTCTCTAACATATAAACTTTAACTTTTATTACTCACAGTTCATGACAATTAAACTTGCAAACTAAATTTCTATGAAAACAAAAAGAGTCACTTTTCTTTTTGCCCTATTCTGCATGATTTCGAGTTATGCTATCGGGCAAAGTATTACAGGAGTGGTAAAGGACGCCAAGACGGGCGATCCTGTACCGGGAGCTAATGTGGGAGATTCACATTACCAGTAGACCTGGATATAGGTCCAAACTTAATATCTATAACATAAAATTCCACACACTTTAACTAAACAAAAATGTAAATGAGAACAATTTTAGGTTTATGTCTACTCGGGATATGCCTGATGTTTGCCCAGGCAGCAAACGCCCAAAATGTTGCGGTAAAAGGTCGCGTGACTGATGCCAGTACGAACGAGCCTTTACCGGGTATTAATGTGGTTGTCAAGAATACCTCTTTCGGTACTGTAACCGATAACAATGGAGCCTTTTCTATTAATGCACAATCAGGTCAGGTTCTGGTATTTTCATCAATAGGCTATGTTTCAGAAGAACGGGTTGTATCCGGCTCAGAGGTACTTGAGGTAACTCTTGTTCCAGATATGAAAACTTTGAACGAAGTGGTTGTAACTGCGGAATTTGGTATGAAAAGAGTTGCACGTACGATAGGCTCATCCGTCCAGAATGTAAAAGGATCCGACATTAGTGAATCTGGTCGTGATAACTTCATTTCGGCCCTACAAGGCCGCATAGCTGGTATGACTGTTACATCCAGTGGTGGTGCTCCAGGATCTTCGACCACAGTAGTACTGAGAAGTGTTACCTCTATTTCTGGAAATAACCAACCTTTATATGTTGTGGATGGTATTCCAATGAACAACTCTACCTTTAATCCAGTAAACATGGCTGATGGAGGAGCTGCATTTTCTGTTCGCAATCTTGACTTCTCCTCTCGTGGAAACGACTTCAACCCAGAAGACATTGAGTCTATGACAGTATTGAAAGGTGCCGCCGCCGCCGCACTTTATGGATCAGACGCCTCAAATGGGGCTATTATAATAACCACAAAAAAAGGAACTGCTGGAAAAGGTAAGGTAACCTATAGTAACACATTCCGATGGGATGAATCGTATGATTTTCCGGATATTCAGACCAAATATGCCAATGGAGCCTATGGTACAACCAACTGGTATTATACAAGACATTATGGTGGTAAAGTGCCAGAAGGAACAACATTTTATGATAATATCGGCTCATTACTGCAAACTGGATTTACTTCAAAACATAACATCTCTCTGGAAGGAGGAACAGACAAATCATCCATTCGCGCATCTGCATCATTCCTGGATCAAACAGGTATAGTTAAGACTACCGATTTTTCTCGTATGAACATTTCATTGTCAGGAAAAGCTCAAATAAACAATTGGGTAAATTTAGAATCTTCTATGCAGTATGTGAAAACTACAAATAATAAAGCGCCACGCGGAACAGATGGGCCACTATATAGAGCAATGCTTTGGCCAAATGTTGATAATATGTCGGACTATTTACAAGCTGATGGTTCTCACATGCGTATGCCGGGTTATTATATAGACACAGATCTTTTGAACCCATTATTCGGACTTTACAAAAATCAACTCTATGATGAATCAAGCCGTTTTATTTCAACTGTCGCTCTAAATATCACTCCTTTCAAAGATGCATTTGTAAGAGCACAGGTCGGATGGGATGTGGGAACACAAACTTTCCAAACCTCTTCACATCCTTACTATTATAAGGACAATGGTGGAACCGGATCTTATAACCACGTAAAATCAAACTTTTCTGATCCTACATTAAATTTAATTGCCGGCATTAATAAGGAGTTTAACAAATTTACAATATCCACTCAGGTTGGCTACCACCAATTAGAAAATGGAATAAATCGGTTGGCAACAAATGGCTCGAACTTTGCAGTTGCTGATTTTCAATCAATTAACAACTGTGACCCTAAAACTTTGTCGGCTAAACAAACGACAACCAAACGTAGAATACAGGCAATTTCTGGCCAGGTAGAACTAGGGTACAACAATATGGCTTTTGTTACACTTCGCGGGCGTAATGACTGGTCCTCCACCCTACCTAAAGAGAACAATTCATTTTTTTATCCGGCTGTTGAAGGATCATTCATTGTTACGGAGCTTCCTTTTATGAAGAATGTTGTTGCTATTGATTATTTGAAACTACGCGGATCAGTTGCCGAGGTTGGTAAAGATGCCGGTCCGAATGAAATTGACCCGCAGTTGGAAGCTACTGGTTTAACAGGAGGTGGATATAAATACGGTTTCACTGGTCCCAACAAAAACCTAAAGCCAGAAATGACCACATCTTATGAGGTGGGTTTTGAAAGTCGTTTATTCAACAATAGAGTAAATACCGACTTCACCTACTTCTGGACACATTGCTCCGATCAGATTGTAAAAGGATTTCGCTTGAGTTACGCAACAGGTTTTGTGCTGAACAATATGAATGTCGGAACATTCAACACCTGGGGTTGGGAAGGTCATATTGATGGTGATATTGTAAAAAGTGCTACTGGCATTCGTTGGAATGTTGGCCTCAATGTCTCCAGTACCAAATCGGAAGTTGTTGATTTGCCCAAGAATGTAACTGAATATTACGATGCCTATACTTGGAATTCAGGGAATATTCGTGATGGTATTATGGTAGGGCACCCCGTAACAACGCTTACTGGAAACGCATATACCCGCAACAATGCAGGACAAATCTTAATTGACCCTAAAACAGGCTTACCAAAAAAAGATGCAACCTGGAGTGTACTAGGTGATCGCGAACCAAAATTGCGCCTCGGATTTACTACAAGTTTAAATTACAAAGGAGTTAATCTTTCAGCTATGTTCTCAGGACGCTATAAAGCCACTGTTGTTAATGGAACTAAACGAACCATGATGCAGTATGGTACCAGTTGGGAATCAGTAGATGCCAGAGAAAAAAGTCCAGTAATTTTCGAAGGAGTATTAGCCGACGGCAATGAAAATACAGATAATCCCACAAAAAATAATATTTCTGTAAGTTACGATGCTTTCCAATATACATATGAAGGAGGAGATGAGGATTGGATAGAAAAGGATGTAAATTATCTGCACCTGCAAGAGTTAAGAATATCATATAACTTACCCTCCAATTGGCTTAAAAAGGTATTAATCTCAAATGCAACCATATTTGTAGCAGGTAACGACTTATTCACCTGGACTAATTACTCAGGACTAGATGCTGTTGGTAATACTGTATCTGCTGCCGCTGGTGGTATTGGTGGAGAAGGATATGATGTTTGGTCATTGCCAAGTCCTAGAGGATATTCAATAGGTATAAATATCACTTTTAAATGATAAAACAATAAAATAGGAAAATATCATGAAAAAAATATTCGGTTATATTATAACATTGACGTTTCTCTTCTTCGCAACCACCAGTTGTGAAGATTATCTCGATGTCAATAAAAATGTGGATGCTCCAAATTATGTTGAAGGCTACTTATACTTACCAGGAATTATCCAGGCCTATCAAGGGATGTATTATGATGTTCGTGCCACCGCAACTTTAACTCAAATGATGGGTACAACAAATTCAAGCTTTAGTAATTTTGCCTCTAATTATTATGCTACCGGCAGTGACAATGGCGGTGAATTATGGAGGATGTCTTATTGGCTTCAGGGAATGAACCTGGAAAATCTCATCAATCAGTCCATTGCAGCTAAAAACTGGAAACTGGCAGGAATAGGGTATGCGATTAAAGCTTTTTCCTGGGACCAGCTTACGAAAGAACATGGAGAGCTCCCTTTAAAAGATGCTTATGTTTCCGGCTTATTATCGCACAATTATGATTACCAAAAGGATATTTACCCTCAGGTTCGTGCCTGGGCTTATACGGCAATTAAATATCTTCAAATGGAGGATAAAACCAATTACGGCAATAAAATCAGCAGTAACGATTATATTTATTTTGGCAATACTGATAAGTGGATAAAATTTGCATATGGAGTACTTGTTAGAAACTTTGCATCATTGTCAAACAAAAGTAATTTCAATAGTGATTATGCCGATTCACTTATTTTCTGTGCCAACAATTCGTTTCAATCTTTCGACGATGATGCAACTGTTACTGTTGCAGGAGGATCAGCCACCGCTGCTTATGGCGCATATAATAATTTTTGGGGAACAAACAGATTAAATCTTTCTAGAGATTTCTTCCAACATGAATACGCGGTACAGGTCTTTACAGGTACTGTTCCTAAATATGATGAGACAACAGGAGATAAAAAAGATGCAACTGTTGTAAACTCATATTATCCATGGGAATTAGCCGATAAACAAATAATTTGTGATACGGCAGTTAATACTGCAGGTCATTATGATCCCCGGGTAGCTGTTAAGTTAGCTACAGTAGATGATCCAACCTACCAAAATGTAAGCAACGTAAAAAGTATTAAAACCCGCAAATACTATGGTGGCTCATTAACATCTACAAGTGGACCGATTGGTACTGCCCCATCCCTTTATGGACGTAATGCAGTTTCAGCATACACTGGGACCACTCATGACGGTACTGGTCGGTGGCTTTATCGTGATGACGCTCCTTATATATTAATGACTTGTGCGGAGATAAAGTTTTGTCTTGCAGAAGCTTATTGGAAAATTGGACAAAAAGATAAAGCTCTGGAAGCATTTAAATCAGGAGTAAAAGCCGATGTAGATTTCACAGGCAAATATATTTATGAAAATACAAAGGGAACGGCAACAGGAGGTGATAAAATTACAAAAGCAGCATATGCTTCATTGGCAGCAGAATACGTAGCAGGCCCTTTTGTAAACGGACTAACACTGGCAGACTTTTCACTTTCCCACATTATGATGCAAAAATGGGTTTCTCTCTATCCCTGGGGTGCTCAAGAAGCATGGGTGGATATGCGAAAATACCATTACGACTTAAAGTATTCAGGTCAGTATCCAAAATTAGGAGATGGTTGGGAGCTTTCAATGGTTAATCAAAAATTTGATACCGATCAAACTAAAGTTTACAAAGGCTTTTATTTAGCTCCAGCTCAGGTAGAAAATAGAAGGGGTTCTTATAATACATTTAATCAGGGATCTCCATCTTACCGGTTACGTCCTCGTTATAACTCCGAGTATATGTGGAATAAAGCTTCATTATCTGCCTTACTTCCTATATCAGGAATGGCTGATAACTATCAGTGTTCAATTCCCTGGTTTGCCTATCCCGCTGATATTCCTGCTTCAAAATAGTCTTAATCAGTAAGTACAAATAAAATATTGAATATGAAAATTATAAAATATATAAGTTTGTTTTTAGCAGTGACTCTTATAGTATCCTGCGAAGAAAACGAGATAGAATACAAAGGAGCCACCACTGCTCCTGATGATGTAGCAGAGTTTCAACTACATTATGTTGTGCCTGTAAATGGAGTTTCCTCCAATTATATTTACAAAGTTGAAGTAAACGACGCATTATATTCAAACAATACTGCACCACTTTCAACATATAGTGCTGTCCCGGATGGCGCAGTAGGTCGTTTCTTTACAGTGACTCAAGGGAATGTAAATATAAAGCTTTATAAAGGTACAGACGCGGCTTTGGTTTACAACCAAAATATCACTCTAAATAAGGGTAAACAGAATGTATTTGTGTACGACTTCAACAAGCAACCTATTGTGTTTGAAAATGGTTATCCATATGAGTCAAGTAGTACAACCTTAACAGGAGATTCAATTTGCTTCGTGAAGTTCTACAATTTCCTCCATGAAAGCGATGGTGTTCCTTGCCCTTTAAAGCTTCAATACCAATATCTTGATACCAGAACAAATGCATATGTAAATATGGGTAGCCCTGTTTCTTTTGGAGAAACCACAGGATGGCAACCTGTTAAAATAGTTAAAAGTGTTGTTATCTCTGGTGGATATAATAAAATGACTTACAAAATTGTTGTAATAAATAACGATGGTTCTGTTGCGGGAGACTTGCAACTTCTGAATTCAAGCAACAAATATGTAAGCTACTCCGATAATACAAAAACCGAGTACATTGGTCGTAGATATCATCATACATTAGCTGGTATCAGAACGGCAACTCCAGTTGCATCGGTAAGGGAATTTACCGCACTCTGATTCATCAGATTGGAAACACAAACTCCCGGTTGGGAATAGTTGTATTAGTTAGTTTTTATTATGTTTAAAAGGGCCGCACTTGCGGCCCTTTTTTCATTTATACTATTTTCGCATTTAGCCTCTTTGAAGATTCCGGTTTTCTAAGCAGAAAAATAAAATTCCCTAATGTGAAAAAATATTCCCCTAAGCAGAAAAATAAATCGGATGCGCAGAAAAACTCCCCTTAAACAGCATCCGTTAGAAATATTTTGAAAAAAGGCACCTAAAACGTAAACCTTTAAGCCATTATGCCGTATCCGAAGACATTGATACATATATTTCTTTCCGGTGTTGTTCGATTCTGCTGTGTTTGTCCCGTAAATTTCCCGGAAACCCTTGCCTTACTAGTATAGTGTGAAAAATTTTCCACACTTTTTTAAAATAATTTTTAAAACCTATGGTTATCTATATTGATTTATCTTGCTATTCACAGATTTCCATCAACAGGACTTTACATTTATGAAAATTTATCTGGTCCCCATTTTTATAACTTGTTTTAACCTGGTAATGTGTGCTCAACCAAAGGATACCGCATATATTAACCAAAGAATTGATTCTTTAATCAGCCAGTCGCTGCCTGCGAATATGCCCGGAGGAGCTGTCGCGGTAGTTTCGGGAGATAAAGTACTATATCAGAACACCTTCGGGATGATGAGTATGGAGTATCAATTACCTAACACAGAGCATACCTTGTTCAACCTGGCCTCGGTATCGAAGCATTTTACAGCTTTTTCAATACTCCTGCTTGAAAAAGAAGGAAAACTCCATCTGGATGATGATATCCGCATGTATCTTCCCGATCTGCCCGAGTATAAATATAAAGTGACTATAAATCAACTGATTCACCATACAAGCGGAATCCCTTCATCCGACAACCTCCGGCTTTTTGCAGGTGTGTCATTTGAGGCTCCCTGGGATGCCGATGATGAGATGGATATTATTTCACGTTATCACCAGCTCAATTATATCCCAAACAGCGAAGGAAACTATTCAAATTCCGGCTATTTTCTTCTTGCCAAAATTATTGAGAAAATCAGCGGTATGAGTTTCAACAATTTCCTCAGCGAAAAGATATTTCAGCCCCTTGGAATGAACGAATCGTTTGTTTACGACTCTCAGGGAAAAATCATTCCCGGTAAAGCCACAGGATACAAGAAAACAGACAACGTTTATACCCGCATGAACACTGAGGGTGAATCGGTTTACGGTTCTACAAATCTTTATACCAGCGTAAAGGATATGACCATCTGGATGCAAAATCTTCTGAATCCGAAAGTGGGTGATCCTGAAATGGTCGCAAAACTTTTCTCACCCGATTATGTTCTCAACAATGGTTATATTACAAACTATACTTACGGTTTAAACGTGAGAAACTATAAAGGTGTTAAAATAGCCGATCATAGCGGTTATGCAATGGGATTCAGATCGCAGATAATTTTCTTTCCAAAAAATAATTTTGCCATTATCTCAATGAGCAACAACGAAAGCATAGACAATTGGGCATTAGCAACTAATGTTGCCGACTGGTTCCTGACCGACCATTTTATACCCGAAAAGAAGTCGGAAAGAAAAGAGATTAAACTTCCCGGATATGTTTTACAGAATTACGCAGGCATTTATAAGATGACCAACGGAATGCAGCTTAGTTTTGAGGTAAACAACGACACAATTATGGTTTCGATGCCCGGACAACCCAAATACATTATGAGGGCTGAAAGTGAAACAGAATTTTATGTGGACGGATTCAATGCCCGGTGCAGCTTTGAACTGGGAAGTAACGGGGAATGCCAGGAATTGATATGGAATCAGAACAACCGCCAGCCAAAAGGTATGAAAGTGGGCGATTCGGGGTTAATCACTCCTGCTGAGCTTCAGCGCTATGCCGGTAACTACTTCAACGATCCGCTGGATGTGACTTATCCGGTTACTGTAAAGAATAACAAACTGCTTATGGTTATTCCCAAATCGTTTAAGACTTTTTATGGTATTGACCGCGAAATAGAACTCGATTATTTTGGCAAAGACCGGTTCCTTACGCAAACTTTGGGAGTGATTCAATTTACCCGCGACAGAAATAACCTTGTTAATGGCTTTAAAATTGTGGATTTTGGAAGAGTGAAAAACATAGCTTTTACAAAGAAAAGAGCATAATTTATCGAAGTGAAAAAGAATGAAGATATTGAAATAAAGTATTAAGGATTTTGCAAAAAGATTAGAGGAAGCCTCAATAAACAGAAATGCTTATGGGGCTTTTTTCTTATCTATACTTCATCTTAATATTTTAAAATTGAACGCCTTCAGTGTTCCTATTGCATCCTTCATGAAACTGCCGGATTGCATCCGGGGCTATGCATATTTAACGTTAGTTCGCCCTTAGACTATTTACAATGCACTAAATATAAGGTTAATAAGGTTGAATGATATCTGTAACCATTAGTACTAAGGTTGAAATTCAATATAGAAATAAGGTTTTCTAAAAAAAACTTATTATTTGATGCTTAGCAAAGTTGTTTACATCAAACTCCCGTTATTTAAGTCCGCCGGACTTATTCAGGAGAATCTGAACAGGTCCTTGCTCTGGTTCTTAGCAGCCATATAGGGAAGCTTTCTTGCAGCATAACTAATTGCTCAGGCACATAGCGATGGACTATACCATACGGGAATAAGGCTTCTTCCTGGAACATAATGAACAAAAAAAGACCACTGACGATACCGCAAGTGGTCTATGAAAAAATTCTTAAATGGATCCTGTCCTGCTGTTGTCTACTTGAGCAGCTCCAGTCGGGATGCATCCAGTCGCAGCAAAATAAAAAGCATGATAGTAAAGGCCCAGAGCGAAGATCCTCCATAGCTAAAGAAGGGCAATGGTATACCAATAACGGGTAACAATCCAATTGTCATCCCGATATTTATTGTAAAGTGGAAAAAGAATATGGATGCGACACAATATCCATAAATTCGCGAAAACGTGGATCGCTGTCGTTCGGAGATAACTATTATCCTATACATGAGGAAAATAAAAAGGCCAATAACTACTAACGATCCCGCAAACCCCCATTCTTCTCCTATGGTGCAGAAAATAAAGTCGGTACTCTGCTCCGGCACAAAGTTAAATTTGGTTTGTGTTCCCTGCAGAAATCCTTTTCCAACCAAACCTCCTGAACCAATCGCAATCTGGCTTTGATTCACATTATAACCATACCCAAGAGGGTCCGATTCCAGCCCAAGCAGAATATTTACACGTTTCTGCTGGTGAGGCTCCATAAGTTCATGGAAAACGTAATCGACCGAGTTTGTAAATACAATGGCGCCAAACATGAAGAGTACAATAGTGCTAAGCATTGGGATTCTTCTAAAGAATCCAATGATCAGATAAACCATGCCAGCCAGAAAGAATGAAAAAGCAAGAAGTTTATAAAGGTTAAGTCCCTTATGGAAAAAATAGTTGAAGAGCCACATAAGTCCAAAAGAAACTCCAAAGATGGCTAAGCCCAGGAAAGTTTCCCGATACCTTTTTGTAAATATGGCAAAAAACAGGAAGGCCAGTATTAGAAGAACAATTAAAATATTAATCTGTGGAAAAATAAGAGACACAAACAGAAGAATGATCATAGTAAATCCGAAGAAGAGAACAATCCCCGGTAAACCTTCGCGAAACAGTGCAAAGGTAAAGGCTGTGAAGACCAGAATTGATCCGGCATCGGGTTGTAAAGCAATGAGACCAATGGGGATGATGAGAATTATGGTTACCGGAATAAGTGTGCGCAGATCAGTAATTTTCACATTAAACTGACTAAGGAACTTCGAAAGAGCAAGAGCGGTACCAATTTTGGCAAACTCAGCAGGCTGCAGAGAAAAGGAACCAACCGCCAGCCATGCTTTTGCACCATTAATCTCTTTTCCTATCACCAACACCAAAGCCAGTAGTCCTATGGATGCGGCATAGAGTACATAAGCGAAAAAGGAGAAAAGCTTTACATCGGTTGTAATTATAACAAAAGCCAAAAGAATAGAGAGTCCTATCCAAAGCATCTGCATCCCATAACGTTGCGAAATATCAAAAATGCTTTTATGCCTCTCGTCGTATACTGCAGCATAAATATTAAGCCAGCCCATCAGCAGAAGGACTATATATATAAAAACCACCGTCCAGTCGAGCTCCTGAAGTAAATTGGTTTTCTTTATCATGGATTATATTGTCTGTTAAAATTTAATAAATGTTGTTCCAGATAAGGCCGCGAAACCGTATCTTTCAAATATTTCTCAATAAGCAAACTTGCAACAGGGCCAGCCCAGGTAGCACCAAATCCGCCATTCTCAACATATACACTAATGGCTATTTTAGGATTATTGCGAGGAGCAAAAGCTATAAATATAGAATGGTCCTCGCCATGAGGGTTTTGGGCGGTACCGGTTTTTGCGCACACTTCAATATCGGACATTCTGGCTACAGTGGCGGTACCAGCCTTCACTGCCATGGACATACCTTCAATAATCGGTGTAAAATAAGCAGTATCGATATCAGTAAAATGTTTCTCTTTAAAGCGCGGGTCAATGCTTTCCTTCCCTTTAACACCTTTTACAAGATGAGGAGTATAATAATAACCGCGATTGGCAATAGTAGCAGCCATGTTGGCCATTTGAAGCGGGGTAATACCCAACTCGCCCTGACCAATCGACAAAGAAATTACAGTTAATGATTTCCACCTGCCTTTTCCATGATACCTGTCGTAATAGGCTACATCGGGAATATAACCATTTAATTCATTAGGCAGATCAGTTCCCAGCTTCTTTCCAAATCCAAACGACATTACATGGTATCTCCACATGTTATAGGCATCGGCTAAAGAAGGATAGTCTTTGTTGTCGAGTATATTTCGGAAGACGTTACAGAAATAAGCATTGCATGAATTCTGAATACCACCGTACAGATTAAGGGGAGATGCATGGGCATGACATCCAAGCACCTTGTTTCCATAATGATACCCTCTGGCACAACCATAGGTGTATTCAGGTTTCAAAGTCCCTTCCTGCAAACCAATCATCCCGTTGATAAGCTTGAATGTACTTCCCGGAGGATACGAGGCCATAACTGCACGATCGAACATGGGTTTATGAATTGTATCCCGCAGGAGTGTTCCTATATTTTTTCTCCTGACACGGCCTACCAACAAAGAGGGATCGTAGGTGGGCAGAGAGGCCATAACCAGAATCTCACCTGTTGAAGGTTCAATAGCTACCACGCTGCCATGCATCTTTTGCATGAGATATTCGGCATATTGCTGTAAATCGGCATCGAGCGAAGTAGTTAAATCATTTCCAACCACTGCTGTAGTATCATATTTACCATTGAGATAGGAACCCACAACCCTGTTATGAACATCCACCAGTAAAATATTTACACCTTTGCGCCCACGAAGGTCCTCTTCATATGTGCGTTCGAGCCCTGTAGTGCCAATGTAATCACGAGGCTTATAATATGGGTTTTTCTCAATTATTTTCTGATCTACTTCGCCCACATAACCAAGTACATGCGAGGCAATTTTGTAATTATACTTCCGCAAAGTACGGGACTGTACATAAAACCCGGGGAACTTGTATAACTTCTCCTGCAAACGGGCATAGGTTACCGCCGACATTTGTTTTACAACTTCCGATGGTTTAAAACGGCTATAATTACGGGCAGAGTCGAGTGTGTTAATTAAATAAGATTTGGGAATTTCTAAGATATTGCAAAGCTCGGTGGTGTCGAATTGCTGAACCTGAAAAGGTGTAACCATTAAATCGTATGCGGCCTCGTTGAATACAATAAGTTTACCATTCCTGTCGAGAATTAATCCACGGGCAGGGTATTGCGTAACATTACGCCTAGAGTTGTTTTCGGCCGAAAGTTTATAGGAGTCATCAATTACCTGCATCCAAAACAGGCGCAATAAAAAAATAATTCCCACTATGCCATAAATTGCTCCAATGACATATTTACGTTCAGTAAATGGGTTCATACTATCGTTTGTATATGATAAAGTGGCTTATTATTACCAGAGTAAAAGTGAAAAGTGTACTTAAAACTACACGTAAAAAAGTGTGGAAAAACAGAGAGAACTTAAATACTTCGATATAAAACAGGGCAAAGTGATGGATAAAAATAAGAATCAATGAATACTTAATAACCCATTCTAAACCAAAGTCGCGAATAATAGGTCTTGTTGCACTGTCGTAACCATCGCGGGGTGATATAATTTTTAAAAAGTAAGGTCGGATAAAACCAGTCAAAACACAAGCTGCTGAATGCATCCCCCAGGTGTTGGAGAAGCTGTCGATTGTAAAACCAAGCAGAAAAGATAAGATTATCAACAGCCAGTTTGGAGTTTCAAAAGGAAGTAAAAGAATAAAAAGCACATAAAGGTAAGGATTCAGGTAACCACTCCATTGCACATTGTTAAGTACCAATAGCTGCAGTACTACCAGAAAGAAAAAGCGAAGAGCAATTTTTATATATTCACCTATCATTTTTCGGTCTCCGTTTTCAATTTCGTGACTTCTTCCTTTGTAAGGTCTTCAATAACCGAAACATAACTAAGCGTTTTAAACACCGTACTTATTTTAACTTCGATGCTTAAAAAATTCCCGTCTTTAAGTTTTGATGACGAAACTGTTCCAATCATAATTCCTTCGGGGAAAGATCCAGTATATCCTGTTGTAATAACCGTATCGCCCTTATTAACCTGAACGTGTTGCGGTATATCTTTTAAGGTACAGTATTCAAAATCCTTTCCTTCCCAGGTAACCGATCCGAGATAATTATTCTTTTTTAAACGGGCGCTTACTCTGAAATCGACATTTAATAATGGCAAAACATTGGAGAAATTTTCAGAAACGCCGTTTATTAGCCCAACAATTCCCTGAGGTCCTATTACAGCCATGTCCGGCTTTATTCCATGTTTTGTACCTTTATTCAGTGTAATGTAATTATATTGCTTGTTAACGGTATTATTCACCACCTTGGCATCCTGAAAACGGTAATGTTGCTTATATATTGAATCGTTGACTGAAATTTTTGTGGTATCGAAAGTTCCATAATTACTTTTAAGATAATTACGGAGGATGGCATTCTCGTGAGCAAGAGCTTTATTAGCCTCTTTAAGGGAAAGATATTCTTTGAAATCGCTGACGGTACTGTATATGGATCCTGAAACCGCCTTTGCCTTAACAGCATAAGAGGCGCTATGATACCTGTTATTCTGAACCAGCATAATAATACTTATTACCTCCAGGGCAATAAACATTAAGAGAAAATGATACGTGTATAGAATCTTTAGAAGGTTACGCATCTGGGAAATCCCTCATTAACGCATCAGGAATTGGAATCTTTCTACATTCTTTAAAGCAATACCAGTACCACGTGCAACAGCACGCAGAGGATCTTCAGCTACATGGAAAGGGATATTGATTTTATCGGTAAGACGTTTATCCAATCCACGAAGTAAAGCGCCACCACCGGCAAGGTATATACCTTTGGTAACGATATCGGCATATAATTCAGGCGGAGTTTGCTCAAGAACGCTTAACACTGCCGATTCGATTTTTGAAATAGATTTATCAAGACAGTGTGCAATTTCCTGATACGAAACCGGCACTTCAATAGGCAATGCGGTCATTAAGTTAGGTCCCCGGACAATATAGTCGGCAGGAGGAACTTCCAGATCGGATAAAGCTGAGCCAACCGCTATCTTAATTTCTTCGGCAGTACGTTCGCCAACTTTAATGTTATGCTGATGACGCATATATGCCTGAATATCGGATGTAAAACCATCTCCGGCAATACGGATTGATTTATTGCAAACAATACCTCCGAGTGCTATAACGGCAATTTCAGTAGTACCACCACCAATGTCAACAACCATGCAGCCTTCGGGAGCTTCCACATCGAGACCGATACCAATTGCAGCAGCCATTGGTTCGAAAATCATGTAAACATCTCGTCCACCGGCATGTTCAGAGGAGTCGCGAACAGCACGTACCTCAACTTCGGTACTGCCGGAAGGGATACAGACAACCATCCTTAATGAAGGAGTAAACCATTGCGATTTGCTGTTAATCATCTTAATCATTCCGCGCATCATCTGCTCTGCTGCGTTAAAGTCAGCAATCACACCATCACGGAGCGGACGAACAGTTTTTATATTTTCGTGGGTTTTACCATGCATTTGCCTGGCTTGCTCACCAATAGCAATAAGTTTACCTGTAGTAGAGTCTATAGCTACAATCGAAGGTTCATCAACAACCACTTTATCATTATGGATAATAATGGTGTTCGCAGTGCCAAGGTCAATGGCAATTTCTTGAGTTAAAAAGGAGAACAATCCCATAAAATGCGTTCAATTTATTTTTGCAGTAATTTTTTTTAATGTTTAAAATGTCGTATTCCTGTAACCACCATAGCCATATTGTTCAAATCGCAATATTCGATCGAGTCGCTGTCGCGCACCGATCCTCCGGGTTGAACAACAGTATTGATCCCTGCTTCATGTGCAATCTGTACACAGTCGGGGAACGGGAAAAAAGCATCGCTGGCCATGACAGCGCCTTTTACATCGAATCCAAAAGCTGCAGCTTTATCAATTGCCTGCCTAAGTGCATCCACCCGGGAGGTTTGACCAACTCCACTTGCAACCAGTTGTCTGTTCTTTGCTAAAACAATTGTGTTCGATTTGGTGTGTTTTACAATTTTATTTGCAAAAACCAGATCGGTCAGCTCTGCTTTAGTGGGGACAAGCTTTGTAACCGGTTTCATATCGGCTTCTGTTTCGATGCTCAAATCCTTATCCTGGTATGCAACTCCATTCAGTAACGAACGGAATGATGTTCCAGGTAATTCTAAATATTTCTGAATCAGAATAACTCTGTTTTTCTTCGTTTTAAGTATTTCGAGCGCTTTAGCATTGTAAGCCGGAGCAATAATAATCTCAAAGAAAAGCTGATTCACTTCGTTTGCTGTTTCTTCGTCTACTTCGCGGTTTGTAATCAGAATACCACCGTAAGCAGATACCGGATCACCTGCAAGAGCATCCTTCCATGCGTCAACAAGTTTTTCACGAGAAGCTAACCCGCATGCATTGTTATGTTTCAGAATAGCAAAGGTGGTATCGGTGAACTCCCCTATCAAATTAACCGCGGCATCAATATCAAGTAAATTGTTGTACGAAATTTCCTTCCCATGAAGCTGATCGAACAATTTACTGAAATCACCAAAAAACCAACCCTTTTGATGTGGGTTTTCTCCATAACGGAGATGATCGTGTTTTATTATACTTTGTTTAAATGCTGTAATGCCGGTTGCTTCGTTAAAATAGTTGAAAATAGCACTGTCGTAATGCGAAGAAACGTTAAAAGCAGAGGCCGCAAACCACTTCCGGTCGGAAAGGGAAGTGCTGCCTGATTTTTCGTTTAATAATTGAAGTAATTTGCCATACTCATTGCGGGATGGTACAATAACAACATCGTTAAAATTTTTGGCAGCAGCTCTGATGAGTGAAATGCCTCCTATATCAATTTTTTCAATAATATCTTCTTCTCCGGCACCGGAAGAAACAGTTTCCTCAAAAGGATAAAGGTCAACAATAATAAGGTCGATTGACGGAATTTCAAATTTAGCTGCTTCTTCAAGATCCTGTTTATTGTCGCGGCGATAAAGTATACCACCAAAAACTTTTGGGTGAAGGGTTTTCACTCTTCCTCCGAAAATGGAAGGATAGGAAGTTACATCCTCAACGGCAGTAACTTTGATATTGAATTTTTCGATAAAATCTTTGGTTCCTCCGGTCGAGAATATCTTCACTCCCAAGCTATCCAACTTCTTTACGATCTCTTCCAGATTATCTTTGTGGTAAACTGAAATAAGGGCAGATTGAATTTTTTTTAAATCACTCATTATAAAGCATTCCTTTATTTAAGGCAAAAATATAAAATATGTGGTTAAAATTAGTTACTTTTAGCTACCAATTAATTATACTAAAAGGTTAACATAAAAGTTTCTGACATCCGTCAAAAATAATAATAAAAGTTTATTGTATATAAAGTATATAAGTTTTTAAAATAATTTTTTACAAGTGATTCTTTTTATACGTTTACTTAAAGAAAGTTTCCTGTTTGCATACGCTTCCGTTGTTGCAAACAAGCTCCGTACATTCCTCACTTTACTGGGTATTACCATTGGAATTTTTGCAATCATAGCTGTTTTTACAGTTCTTAATTCACTCGA
Source organism: Bacteroidota bacterium (assembly GCA_021779665.1). Lineage (GTDB taxonomy): Bacteria > Bacteroidota > Bacteroidia > Bacteroidales > JAAUTT01 > JAAUTT01. The sequence continues at coordinate 16,907 of JAJYAG010000022.1, forward strand.
AGATAAAATCCGTACCAGTGTTTCTTCACTCGGAAGCGATATTATTTATGTCCAGAAATGGCCATGGTCATTTGGTCCCGACTACCCCTGGTGGGAATATATGAAACGTCCGGTTCCCAACTTTAAAGAGTACGAAGAACTAAAACGCCGCAGCAAACTTGCTGAAGCAGTTTGTTTCTCGGTTAGTACCGGGAGAACCATCAAATACAAAAACAATACTGCCGAAAATATGGGTGTTTGGGTGAATACACATGAATTTGGAGAAATTCGCTCATTTGAATTAGCCCAGGGCCGGTATTTTACCCTCGACGAATCGGAATCGGTAAGAAATGTATGCATCATTGGTCATGAAATTGCCCTAAAGTTATTTGAAGATGAGAATCCCATTGGTAAACAGGTGAATATGATGGGACGAAAAATAACGGTTATCGGGGTTGTGACGAAAGAAGGAAAAGATATGATCGGAGGCGGGAGTCTTGACGAAATGATTTTATTACCAATGAATTACGGCTCTACTTTATTTGATATCCGAAAAGATCGCATGAATCCTTTTATATGGGTAAAAGCCAAAAGCGGCGTAAAATCAGCAGACCTCAGCGATGAAATAACCCAGATCATGCGATCGGTGAGAAGGATAAAACCTCTTGACAAAGAGACTTTTTCAATTAACCAGGCAAGTATGCTGGCACAGGGTATCGATAAAATATTTTTTATGATCAACATGGCAGGCTGGATCATTGGTGGTTTCTCCATTCTTGTCGGAGGTTTCGGTATTGCCAACATTATGTTTGTAAGCGTTAAGGAGCGCACCCGTATCATTGGAATCCAAAAAGCACTCGGTGCAAAACGATACACCATTCTGGTAGAATTCTTATACGAATCGGTCATCCTGTCGCTTGCCGGAGGAATTTTAGGGCTGGTTCTGGTTTACATAGGTACGCTCCTGGCCAAGTACATTGCCGATTTTGAAGTGGCAATGACCTTCGGGAATATTGTCAGAGGTTTGCTTATTTCAGGAATCATAGGCGTTGTTTCAGGGTTTCTTCCTGCTTATACTGCGGCACGAATGAATCCGGTGGATGCGATAAATACGCATTTTTAGTAGATAGACCATAGACGATAGTCCATAGTCGATAGTCTCCAACTATTGGCTATGGACTTTTTGCTATGTACTATTTTCACTTTTTCCAATAGGGTAATCAAAAAATCAGGAATCATACTTTCAAAACCGGTAATACAGGCTGTATAAACAAAAAAATATTTTCCAATAAAAAACATTAAATATGAACCTTAAGAATTTAAACAAAATCGTGGGGCAGGAACCTGAAGCTATCAAGAACTTAAATTCTGCTCAAACCGCCGGAAATTTCAGAGCATTAACAGGCGTTATTATTGTTGCACTTTTATTAGTAAGTTTTTCCGCGAGATCGTCCGTTTTAACCTCAGGAAGCGCCAAAACTTATGAGGACACTACCAAAATAGTTTCTGTAAAGGGTAAGGTTATAGATAATTCAAGTAAAAAGCCAATTCCTTATGCAAACATCTATTTATTAAACAGTAATATTGGAACCATTTCGAATAATGATGGTGAATTTATTCTAAAGATTCCCCAAAATAAAACAAATCAACCCATCCGGATTTCCTTTATGGGTTATAAAAATCAGGATCTCACCATTGATCAGATTCAGCTTAATAACAACTTAATAGAACTTGCAACTGAGGTTGTAACGTTGAAAGAGCTTGTGATTCGTTCGAACGATCCGCAGAATCTTATTCGCTCGGCTATTCATAATATCTCGGCAAATTATGGAACTTCACCTTATATCTGTACTGCATTCTACCGCGAATCGGTAATGCAAAACAAGCAATATGTAGGACTTGCAGAGGCCGTGCTTAACATTTATAAGTCGCGATACAGCAACGAATACGAAGCCGACAGGGTGAAAGTGTTTAAAGGTCGTAAAAGTCAGGATGTGAAGAAAATGGATACCATTATGTTCAAACTTCAGGGCGGTCACCAGGCTGTTATAATGCTCGACCTTGCCAAGAATCCTGAATCGTTTATGACTGAAGAATATTTCAGCGATTACGAATTCAAACCTGTAAATATTACCAATATTGAAGGCCGCGAAACTTATGTGATAGAATTTACCCAGCGCGAAGGAGTACAGGAACCTTTGTACGAAGGAAAACTTTATCTCGACTTAAATACCTTGGCAGTGCGCCGGGCTGAATTCTCAATCAGCCCTTATGGATTGCAGTTTGCTGATAAATATCTTGTTAAGAAAAAACCTATTGGAACTGATGTTAAGACTGTTGGCGCAAACTATATGGTAAGCTATCGCGAACAGGATGGCAAATGGATTCTGAACCACGCCCGTTACGAGGTAAAATTCAGGGTAATCAAAAGAGGTAAGTTCTTCAATAAAATCTATACTTCGTCGGCCGACCTTGCAATTACTGATATCGATAACAAGAATGTTGAAAAATTCAAATTTAATGAGATGTTAAAGCCCAATCAGATTTTTGTTGAACGGGTGGAAGATTATTATGACGAAGAATTCTGGGGCAACTATAACATTATAAAACCGGAAGAATCGCTTGAAGATGCAGTAGAGCGCATCAATAAGAAAATGAGAAAATTATCCAGTTTGTAAGATAGTTATTTGGTAAATGGTTTAAGGGTTAGGCCTGCCGGATTTTCGGCAGGCTTTTTTTATTCTCCGGATATTAAACTTTACTTAAAGCAGACCTGGCTCAACCTTTTCTTTTTTCGGATCCATTAAATACAATACAAATTGCATTCATTTAAACTTTGGGTACGCTTTGAGTACGCTTTGCTATGGCTTTGCTACGGCTTTGATATTACTTTGGAGTATACCGTTATATAGTCAACTATAAATGTTCTGCCCTTGCTTTTGTGAAATTGGCAATATTCAGTAAAATAAAAAAAGCTGTCGCAGATAAGCCTGATCTTTGTTCTTTATTTTATTTTAAATAACAAAGACCAGGAACTGCCGACAGCTTTTTAAAAGGAGGGTTTATTAGTTATATCCGTTATTCTGAGTGAACTCACTCTTATTGGTGACTGCATCTAACTGAGCCTGAGGAATAGGCCTTAATAAATGATAATCCTTAATGTTAGCCGAAGCTTGTGCATTGTATTTCTTTACATGATCAACAAGCGTTTTGGTTCTTTTAAGGTCAAACCAACGTTGCTGTTCACCGCAAAGTTCAATTGCTCTTTCTTCCAGTATAGTTTCAAGAGTTGCTGTACCAGCCAGGCTATTATCTTTGCCGGCAATGGCACGTTTGTTACGCAAGTCGTTGATGGTTGCCATTGCATCGCCTCCAGTATAAAGCTGGCACTCGGCCTTGATAAGATACATTTCGGCCAAACGCATTACTATGGCATCGCGGCTGGAGATGTCGTGAGTAGGATAAGTAGGGTCATAAACATTGTCAAGAAATTTCTTAATACCCGGATAGGATTTTTGACCAGCAGTATTACCCGATTTGTACCTGTCGTCTCCATAAACGGTGGACTTTGGAATAGCATTGATCTTGATGTCGGTAGGTAAAGCTGTTGCAGGATCGCCAGATGTATATACCGGAATTTCACCGTTGTACATAAACTGGATACGATAACGATTCTTTGCCCAGGCTTGTTTGGCAATGCCTTCAGGAGAATTTCCGTCCAATGGGCAATAATATATGGCAGTATCTGTAATGTTTGGATACTTTTTGGCGCTTCCTTCTAATCCCGGAGCAATTGTGTATGCTTCGAGCAAAGTTGCGTTTGTTCTTTGGTCGGTGCTGCGGTTTCTGTCAAGAAGCTTCCATAAATACATGGAAGGTAAGTACCGGGTAAATCCGCGGCCATAAGGAGAGTATTTGGCTGCTACGGTCACAGTGGCGCCCGTTTTGGTGTTCTTTATAGTGGAAGTACTTTCTCCCAAAACCCTTACAAATATTTCTTTACCATTTCCACCCAAATCGGATTCTCCATTGTTCCACATGCCAACAAACATGAGTAACATAGCACTTCCGCCGCGGCCATATCCGGTACGGGTAATTAATCCATTATATTCCCGTGGATTATTATTATCATCTCTTTTGTATCTGTAAGGAACAACATTTGATGTTGTTGTGAGATCCGAGGAATAAGTAACGCCCCAAATGGCTTCCTTATTTTTGGAAATATCTTCATTAGCCATTGACCATGTATCAGCATAATTCGGATAAAAAGAAGCTATACCACTACCAATTACAGCATCAGCTTCAGCCTGAGCAAGTGCATACAGATCTTTCCCGGAATAATTGGAGTTTGAGGTAACACTATTCTTACCTAACCACGAGGCAGCATATAGTAAAGTACGGGCTTTTAAAGCACGGGCAGCCCAATAATTAGCACGACCATCAGTTTTAACCTTATAATTAGCGGCCTCAAATGCTGCTATTGAGTTATCCAAATCAGTGAGAATATTACTGTAAATAACTTCCTCGGGAACTCTGACCGGACTCGTTACAATTGTGGTTGGTGGTTCACTGTTATAAGGTATGGGTCCCCATATATTCACCATATGCAAATAATAAAAGGCACGTAAAAAATAAGCTTCACCTAAATACTGATTTTTAACTTTGTCGTTAATAATTGTATTTTCGGGAATATACTTTAATGCTGTATTGCAAACATCAACAGCGCTGTAGAACATTTCCCAGTATTGGTCCAGACAAGGGTTATCAGCCGTATTATTATCCAGACTAATAGATGAAATACTGTAGGAATTAAGAGACTTTTGCTTATTGTCGAAACCATAGTAAAACAAGTCTGAACCCATTTCAGACAGACCCAAACCAGCTTCTTTCCCATACCAGGTACGTGAAAAACTGTAGCAAGCTCCAATTAATCCGTCAATGCCGGATTTGGTGGAATACGTAAGATCGGCAGTTTCACCGGCTTTGTTTTCCTCTTCCAGGAATTTCTCACAAGCCGTCATCATCAACATCAAAACCGAAGCAGCTAATATGAAATATGATTTAATTTTCATCTCTGTACTTTTTTAAATTAAAATTGAAGATTTAATCCAAATACCATTTGTTTGGCTAATGGGAAAGAAATAGCACCACCTCTTTCAGGGTCATAATTGTCTATTCCCGAGAAGGTGAAATAGTTCTTCAGAGAACCATATAGCTTAAGGTTGCTCAGGCCAATTTTACCAATGAAATTCTTTGGTAAGTTGTAAGAGAGTGTGATGTCTTTAATTTTTATATAATCAGCCTTTTCATAGAGTAAAGAGGATCCATAGTTACTATGAGGAGAACTTACAGCTCCCGGGCTTGGGAATTTAGCTCCTGTATTGTTAGGTGTCCAATAATCGAGGTCGGCCCAGTTAGAAGTTTCATAAGTTAACTGGCTGTTATAATCGTATTGTATATAACCTCCCAAACGGGCATATACTTGTACCGAAAGAGAAAGATCCTTATAATTGAAAGTATTGTTCATGCCAATAATATGTTTTGGAGAACGTTCGTAAACAATCTTATCTTCGTTCCCTAATTTACCATCATCATTCCGGTCAATAATTTTTATAGTACCAGGATCACCATAACCTGCTATATAACCAATTGTTTCTCCAGGATGACGGCTTTCCCAATCGGCTTTATAAGTGGCATACTCACCAACATTCCAGTTTCCATTGGCCTCAAAGTTGTAAAAAGTACTTACAGGCTCTCCAACAATGAGGGCATCATTACCATTGATGTATTTTTCAATGCCTTCTGATAATTTAGAAACTTTATCCCTGAAACTTGTATAAGACCAGTTGATATCCCATGAGAAATCGTTCGATTTAAGAACCAGGGTATTGAGGGCAACTTCAATCCCATGTCCTTCTGTTTCCCCAACGTTATCGATAATTGTGGGATATACAGAAGAAGGAGGAGCGGTCCTGAAGTATAATAAATCAGTAGTTTTGCTCATAAAATAATCAACACTACCCGATACTCTGTTATTTATAATTCCAAAATCGATTCCAAAATTATAAGCAGTTGTTGTTTCCCATTTCAAGTTGGGGTTCGCCATACTGTTGGCAACTTTTCCCACAACATCACCTCCGGTAAAATAATAGTAAATATTCTGAGTGCTTAAGGCAGCCAGTGTACTATATGGATCAACCGCAGCATTTCCGGAGACGCCCCATGAGGCACGAAGCTTCAGGTTAGATAACCAACCTCTGGTGCCACTCAGAAAAGATTCTTCGCTTACTCTCCATGCAGCAGCAACTGATGGGAAGTATCCCCATTTATGACCTTCAGCAAGGGTAGAAGAACCATCAGAACGCAACGAAGCTGTTAATAAATACTTCTCGTTAAATTTATAATTCAAACGGCCAAAGAACGATAACATCGATGACTGAGTATAGGCACTGGAAACAACAGGGTTAGCAATTTTTTTCACATCATAGAAAGCGTTCTGATAATAATGTTCTTTGCCGGCATCCCCTGAAATTCTGGACTGCTCGTAAATGCTCTGTGTCATACTGTGACCTAATAGAGCTGTTATAGCATGCTTGCCCAGTTGGATATTGTAATTTAAGGTATTATCCCATGTGTACTTATTTCTATACCGCGACTCGTTCGAAATAAAACTTGTAGAAGGAGACTGAAAACGACTGACACTTTCATAATCCTGATAATCGCCCAAACGATCGTTGGTGCGGTCGAGGGCAAACATCGATCTAAACATCAAATTTTTCAGCGGTGTAACTTCTAAATAAGAATTGCCAAAAAATCTTGAAGATAAAGTGTTGTCCTGATAAGCACCTTTAATTTCGTCGAGCAAAGGGTTACTATGTGCAGCGTATCGTGGATTCGGCGTTTTATTTATTGTACCATCGCTCAAATATGGGTGAGTAATGGTAGTCATATTCAATGAACGTCCAAATACATTGCCAGTTCTTGCATCATGGTCTTTATAGGTGTAAAGGATGCTTCCTCCGGCCTTGAATACCTTGTTGATCTTATGGTCAATGTTGAGTCGTCCATTGTAACGGCTCATTTCGTCTCTTTGCATAAGTCCCTCTTCATTCATATAACCCAGAGATAGACTGTAAGTTGTTTTTTCATTTCCCCCTGAAACTGACATCTCATAATTCTGAGTTAGTCCATTCCGGAGAATCAAATCGGCCCAATCAGTATAAGAACCATTCTGATAAATTGAATATTCGGAAGTTCCATCGTCAAGAGTTAAAGTCAGAATATCTTCGGGAGTCAAATTACTAGTGCCCCAGTTTCCCGTTTTTATATCGGCTGCATAATTTGCTTTATCAATTAACCTCTGAACCTCAACTCCGCCATAACCAACTTTTGGCACGTTGGTTGGGGTATTCGACGACATAAATGCATTAAAATTTACATTCGATTTACCTGCCTTACCACGCTTGGTTGTAATAATAATTACACCATTCGCACCTTTTGTACCGTAAATGGCGGTGGAGGAAGCATCCTTTAAAACATCCATTGACTCTATGTCAGATGGATTAAGATCCAGAGTTGAGCCATATTCCACACCATCCACTAAAATTAAAGGATCATTGCTGGCAAGTAAGGATCTGTTACCGCGTAAATTTATACTTAAACGTGATCCAGCCTGACCATCTGACTGACGGATATCCAAACCCGGCATACGAGCCTGCATGGACTGCATGGCGTTACTCGATGCTGTTTTGGTGATATCGTCAGCTTTTATAGAGGCAACGGAACCTGTGAGGTCGCGTTTCTTAACTGTACCGTAACCAACCACTACAACTTCCTCGAGGTTCTGAACATCGGCAGTAAGGCTGATGTTAAAAGTGGTCTGACCGTTTACAGGAACTTTCTGCGATATATAACCAATATATGAAAATACCAGTGTTGAATTGGAGGAAGGAACATTTAAGGTAAAATGCCCGTCCATATCTGTCATCATCCCAATGGTTGTGCCTTCCACAATAATGTTGACACCTGGAATAGGCTCACCGGTAGCTTCGTCCTTTACGGTTCCGCTAACGCTGATTTGCTGCACAGTTTCCAGAGAGCCCAAAAGTTCGCTTTCGAACGAATTTTGTTTCACCAGAATAATTCTGCTGCCCATAACCTTGTAGTCAAGATCTTTGCCCGCAAGAATTGTATTCAGTACGTCGGATATTTTAACTGCTTCCACATTTACAGAAACATGCTGGTTCTGATCGATCTGATTGTTGTTGTAGAAGAATTCAAAATCCGACTGCTTCTCGATGGCTGCAAAAACTTCTTCAATTTTTGCGTTCTGCATATTCAAGGTAATGCGAGCGTTTTGCGCGTACGACTCGCTTGCACATATATGCAGGATTCCTAAAAAAGTAAGCGCTAAGGTTAGTTTCATGATACGTAGTAATTTACGAAGTGACATCAGAGGAATAAAATCCTCCAACATGAAAAATTTTTTCATACTTTTACATAGATTTTAGTTAGTACTTAACTGCGAAAATTTTAATGCTGACTAAATTGAACCGGTAAATGGTGAGAACATTTTCCGGTTTTTCTTTTTAATGCTTTCAGGTAGAGTTCATATGTAGTTTTAAATTATTTATTCGATAAATACTTTGTCCTTTACTATTCTGTAACGAAATGCAGAGTTTGTCTGCATAATCTTCAGAATTTGACTGAGAGGTTCGTAGTTGTAGAAGCTCCCGTTGTATTTTACAGTTTTAATTTTTTCGTTTACAAAAACAAACTGAACATTAAAGTTTCTGCCTAACCGACGGGCAATGTCTTCGAAGCTCAGATTCCGGAATTTAAACTGGCCTTTTAACCATGACTTATAAATATCGGCATCACCCTTTGAGAGGTGAAAATCGTGCCTTTCTTTCGAAAAAACGGCCAGATCAGTGGGTTTTAGTTTTAAAATACTGTTTTCCGATCCTTTATTGGAAAGGCTTATGGAACCTGTTTCAAGGGCAAATGATATTTTATCCTCGTCGCTATAACTGGTAATATTGAAGGAGGTTCCAAGAACTTTTACATCCAGATGGGAGGTTTTAACTATAAACGGTTTGGTGGGATTATGGCTCACCTGAAAGTAACCTTCACCATCGAGTACAACTTCTCTGACATTTGAGGAAAATTCGGCTGGATAAGTAAGTTTAGATTTGGAATTTAACCAGATTTTTGTTCCATCGGCCAGGGTTAACTGAGCCTGCTGTCCACTGGGAACAGAGAGTTCGTTATAAGCAATTTTCTTTTCAGGTTCTCTCCATATCAGATAATTAATAACAGAAGTTAATCCAACAATAATTATCACAGCTGCAGCAATTTGCCAGAAAATGGAAATCCGTGGTGAAAAATCATTCTCGTCTTCTTTCTCTGAGCTTTGAATTTTATTTAAAACAGATTTGAGGCTATGAACAGTTTCATCCTGATTAAATTTGTTGGATTGTATGTTGGAGATTACCCAGGAATTCTTCATTTCGGCGAATTGACGCTTGTTCTCTTCTGAGGTTTCTACCCAGTTTAAAAGAGCTTCGCATTCATCATCGTTACAGTTTCCCGAAAGGTATCTTATCAGTAGTTCGTTATCAATACTCATTTTAAGAATATTTCTTTAAGAGTATAACAGAATACCCCTACCGCTACCCTACGATTTTTTTAAATTAATTTTTAAAAATTTGAAAGAAAAAGTAAAAAGAAGAATCCTTTCAATTCATTCCGCAGATGAGCTAAGGCTATGCTCATCTTTTTCTCGACTGTTTTAACCGAAATTTGAAGCTTCTCGGCTATTTCCATATATCTCAACCCATCGAAACGGCTCATCCGGAAAATTCTGGCGCAATCTTCGGGCATGGAGTCGAGCGCTTTCTGCAGCTTCCTTTCAAGCTCTTCATATTCGAGTCCGGAAGGATTAAACTCTTCGAGTGCATAAATATTGAGCTGCAATTCGTTCCAGTTGTGCTCCTGAAACGAAAGATAATTCGATTTTGCCTTCAGATGGTTAAGGTAATTGAGGCATTGGTTACGGGTATTTGTAAACAGGTAGGCTGTAAGGTTGGTGTTTTGCTGAAGTGTGGCGCGGCGTTCCCATAAAGTAAGAAATACCGACTGAATGATGTCGTTGGCATCTTCCCTGTTCCTGAGATAAGATGTGGCAAAGTATATTAATCCGTTATAGTAATTATTGAATACAGCTTCAAAGGCTTTGATATTTCCTTCAATCAACTCACTGGTTATATGACTTTGTATAGCCTTGTTCAAAGTAATTAGTTTAAAAAGATACGGTAGTCTTCACCTTATAGCAATTGTAATTCAAATATAATTATCCTGAAAGATATTGAAAAATAAGCGTGAGATAATATCAGGACAATTGAATTTAATAAATATTAACGCATTCGAAATAATAAGGATAGTCAATAGCTTTCAGTCAATAGTCCATGGTAAATACAGCCAATTGAAGAAAAATTAAAGTTATGCAAATTGCCTAAATTTCATCCAGATTCAAACCTACAGAGAAGTGGTTTGAGGCACCGGCAAGGTGGTAGGAGGCCCGGCCATATTCGATATTAAACCTGGAGATTTTGATTCCACAGCCAAATGAAAAACCAACCATCCCGGCTTTGGAAGTGACTGCCATCTCTTTTCGCCGTTGATAATTATAGCCAGCACGCAGATAAAAATTGCGCGAAGGATTAAATTCAACACCTACAATGATATGCCGCATAAACTGATCGCCCAGTTTATCAATTTTACTTTTTTCGGTATCTCCTGCGTAAACGTCGTTTTTGGTCTCCTCCTTAATTACGTAAGTTAAATCGGGTTTCTGCAGCTGATGCGCAGTTAAGGAAAAAGCAAAAGGAGCATAGCGGAGTTTTTGTGTAATTCCTGCAACAATCTCGAAAGGTACAGGTTCGAAGTTGGTCCCGTAATAAGGTTTTATCTGCGAACCAATATTTCTTAAAACAAGCCCCGCCGAAAAAAGCTTTTCGGGATTATAATAGTTAACCCCTGCATCAAATACCAGACCTATGGATGTGTACACCTCATAAACCGAAATGATAGGTTTGACATTTATTCCTACAGTCCATAAACTATCAATTTTTCGGGAATAATACAGGTTAAAAGCGTAATCGGCTGCGCTGAATGTTCCTGTTTTAATACCGGAAGTATTGGCTGCATCAAAGCTTCCGTAGTTCATATAATGAATTCCAAATGCAATGTTCTGGTTTTCTTTATAACGACCGGCAAGGGAGAAATAACCATAATTAATGTCGGCGAAATAATTAACATAATTCAGCACTGCCCGGTGATGCATTCCGCTGCTCAAAAGGGCCGGATTATGAAAAGGCATGGACAGATCTGAACTGTCGGGTATGGAAACATTTTTGCCACCAAGAGCAGCAACGCGCGGTGAATTTGTAAGATTCAGGAAAGCATAGGTTTGGCGGCCGCCAATCTGAGCATAGCTGTTGACGTATACAAGTAATATTAAAGTTGCAACTATGCCCGTTCGAAACATAACGTTATTTTTTATTCTCCTAAATACGATTTATGCTTACGCGTGATCATTAAACTAAAGCAATTAACAGTTCTGTAATCCCGAAAGGGATTAAATGTGAATAGCCCCGCATGTAATGCGGGGTCAGAAAAATAAAACCGCAACAACCACAAAGTGGTTGAATGTCTACAAGAGATATTTTTCTTGAAACTCTATTCCATGCTCATTAAGTAAATCAATTAACTCTTCCTTAAAAGATTTTATACTGTGATGTGCCTCCTGATTTTTTATATATTCTATCAATCCGGTCTTTTCCTTATAAGCATAAGTAAAAGCTGAATATCCTTCCTGCCATCCTGAAAACCCGTGAAAAAGATTTTTATTCTTTATATACTCGGTAGAAGCTAACTTAATATCCTTTACCAGAGATGCCAAGGATACTGCTGGATGTACATGGGTTAGAATATGTATATGATCTGCAACTCCTCCAATCCGGTATAGGTGACACTTTTTATCGTTCAAAATCCCCCAGATATATTTAAATATCTCTTCGCGGTTATTTGAGTGAAGTGATGGTTCCCTTCTTCGGGTACTGTATACAATTTGATATAGGATTTGAGTAAAGGTGCTCATCTTTATTTATATTCAACCCTGTCCGGGTTGTATTTTACTCCCATTCTATCCCACTGGTTTCACCAGTGGCTATTCATATTTAATCCTTTCAGGATTGTCAAATATATGTAAAACTAACAATTTACTAATTTATTTTCCTTTATCAGTCTCGGTAAGAATACCGATAAACTTTTGGCCAGAGCTCCTGACCCATTCCGGGAACACTTCCGACTTTTTATATTTGGTCATCAGATCGAGTAAAAGATCAAGATTGAAAACGAAATCGAAAACTCCTGCTCCTGCCCTGTTGGCATCAAAAGCATTGCAGTTCTGCTCGAAATGGTTACCGGTTGGAACCATCATCAATGGTTTTTGCATGTAATATGCTTCGCAAACCGACTCAAACCCGGCAGTGCTCGAAAAGGCAGAGCAATCCTTCATATAATTCAGGAACTTAACATCGTTTATTTTATGGAAATACAGGTTTGGCTGCACTTCCAGATCCTCAGGAGCATCTTTTTTATCCCAGAAGAAGTGTACTTCCTTTTCGGGATGTTTTTTATGCCAAGCGATAATTTCTTCGGCATAGCCGGTATTTAGCATGTATCCCAATATATATCCTTTATCGGAAGTCTGCATTTCTATCACCTCCTGCCTCAAAAGTGGAGGAACAACACATATTTTCTTTTTGGGGATATCAGGCATCTCAACAAACGATAGTGCCAAAAATTTACGTGCTCTGAAGGAGGTGAGCCGGGTATTGAAATTCAGCAGAAACCTGTCGAAATGTTTTCCTTTAGGAAATACAAACTCAGGGTGCAAAAGCAGATACTGGTGACCAATACAATAATAAGGCACACCGGGATTCAAAAAAAGGTATGTAAAGCCTGCAAGCAGCTCGTAATAGTTAATTACAACATCGGCACGGGTTTCCTTAATACGGTTTGCAATGAAACGCATACTGCGGGTGAAAGTGCCGAATTTTCGCAGGTTATAGAATACAGAACGGAAAAGCAGGAGGCTTTTGTTATCCTTACTCATCACAAAATTAGGACTCTCATACGATTTGATGTCACATTTTATCCTGTTGTAGAAAAAAGCAGGAATTTCACGACGTGGACTCTTTCCAACGAGAACTTCCACTACTTCGTGACCATTACGGATAAGAATATCCTGAAGCGAAATTGCCTGAGTCATATGACCTCTTCCTTCGCCCTGCACTATAAACAGAAACCGCATAGATAAAACAACTTATTTTTTTGACAATTAATAAATGAATATACAGCAGACGATTACTACATGTTTTTCTTTTGCAGCATTTCAATTTTTTGCTGCATCTCTATTTCACGGCGAGCACTCTGCTCCTGCGTGGCTCTCAATTCTTCCATATTCTGCCGCATTTCTTCTTCACGGGTTGCAAGCTCTTCAGCCTGAATTTTGGATTGCTCCAAAAGTCTGGCAGTTTGCATGTTGAATCGAACCGTTGACAGCGTTGAGGCAATTGTTTCAGCTATTTTTTCAACAAACATAATCTGAAAAGGTTGCAACTCATCAAATGCTGCCAGCTCAAATACTCCAAACAATTCGTCGTTCATAATCATGGGAACAAGCAGCAAACAACGTGGATTTGCATCGCCCAACCCAGAGGTGATGCGAATATAATTATCGGGAACATCGGTCAGGTAAATGGTTTCACGTTCCAACGCACAACGCCCTACAAGACCTTCGCTCATTCCGAGCCTTTTGTTTATAAATTTCTGTCGGTTATAAGCATAACAAGCTACAAGGTCGAGACAGGCATTGCCCATTTCATCTTCGCCAACTACAAAAATACCTCCCTGATTTGCCCCAAGGTATTCGACAAGATTACTCACAATGTTATAAGACAGTACATCAAGTTTGTCATTGTCCTTGCGTAAGATATCGCCAAATTTAGCAAGACCGGCAGTAGCCCAATTGCGCTGCTCATCCTCGATTTTACGTTTCTGATCTTCTTCAGCAGCAGCTTTCAGGTCGTCGCGCATTTGCAAAAGCGAGTTACCAAGCACATCGTCTTTGCTGGCCGGTTTAAAAGCGGTATTATAATTCCCCCGACCAATTTCAAGTGCAAAGTTCGAAATAGATTTCAATCCTGCCACCAGTGAATTTAATGCCCTGGACATTTCTCCAATTTCGTCGGCACGTTCTATCATGGGTTTATTGGGAAGGACACCCCTGCTCATCATCAGCAAGGTTCCTTTCATGGAGTTAATGGGAATAACCAGGGACCGCACTGTTAAAAAGGCGACCACCAGTGAAACAAATACAAGCAGAAGGCTGGTGTAAAGAATAAAGTTCTTGAGCCTTGTGAGCTGACTTTCCATGGAAGTACGTGCACCATCGGCCTGAGCTTTCTGGCTTTTTATAAGCTCGTTGAGACTTGTAAGGGCTTTGCCGGTTAACATCACTATTTCACCCTTGTCCGAAACCATGGGAATTACATCGAACATCACATTCGGATCGTTGTATTTATCGATGCTGTTTAGTTTGTCAATAATAATATGGTGGCGTGCAAATAAAGTATCGCGAATAAAAAAGCTAATGGAGCGAAACGCCTGCTGATCTTTTGGGTTCCAGTGATCGGAGAGCAGCGATAAAGATTGAATTAATGCCGGTAAGGTTTCATTGTGCATTTGTTTCAGAAGCTGTTTATCGGGAGTATCGGCCACCTTGTCCACAAAAACCCAGCTCTTGATAAGGGCCTGGGAACTGTTAACAAGATCGTGAAGCTTTACAAGCTGAGCTTCCGAGGGTTGATAAACTTCGCTTATGTTTTTGTTAAGTTCGCGGCTATCGTTAAGTACATTGGTAATTAAAACTGCATTTATAACAAGTGCAGCGGTAAGAATACCAAAACCAAGACCAATCTTGGCCGATATTCTGAAAGAAATTTTTTTCTTCATGGCTCCATGAATAATGTATAATTCAAATTTAACTTATTATTCGAATATTTTTGAATGAAGGCTGAATTTTGTACGAAAGCACTATTCCACGGTTACACCCATCTATAAAGTTATTTTCACCAGTGTTTATATTTTATGTTGACTATGGTCCAATTGCTATCTACTATTTTGCGATATTTGGCGAAATTTTTATAAGAGAATGACTTACAATTTCGACGAAATAATATCCCGCGAAGGTACCGACTCGCTCAAATACGACGCCCGTAAAAGATATTTTGGTGCAGATGATGTTTTGCCCATGTGGGTTGCCGATATGGATTTCCGTACGCCCGATTTTATTGTTAATGCAATGAAAAAGCGCATGGAACATGAAATTTTCGGCTACACACTCAAACCCGACAGCCTATATGAGGCAGTGATCGGTTGGATGTACCGGCGCCATGGCTGGAAAGTGGAAAAGGACTGGATACTGTTTACTCCTGGCGTGGTTCCTACTTTCAATATGTGTATCCAGGCGTACTCAGCGCCGGGAGATAAGGTTGTTTTGCAGTCGCCGGTTTATTATCCCTTTTTCTGGGGTGTTGAACTTAACAAGCGCGTGATGCTCAATAATCAGCTTGTGCGCACCGGCAACCGATACGAAATGGATTTGGACGATCTGAAAAAGAAAATTGACTCAGATACCAAAGCCATGTTGTTCTGCAGTCCGCATAACCCGGTGGGCAGGGTGTGGAGTAAAAAAGAACTGATGGAACTTGCAGAAATCTGCAACAAAAACAACATAGTAATGATTTCGGATGAGATCCACTCCGATCTTATTTTTGATGGCTACAACCATATTCCCTATGCTATGCTGGGCAAGGAAATGGAACAAAACAGCATTACCACCATTGCTCCCAGCAAGACTTTCAATGTGGCCGGTCTGGCTACTTCGGCAGTGATTATACCAAATCCTGCCCTCAGGCAAAAGTTTGTTGATGTAGTGGAAAGCCTTCATATAGCCGGTGGTAATATTTTCGGATCTGTTGCGATGGAAGCTGCTTATACGCATGGTGATGAATGGTTAAAACAGGCTTTGACTTATATCGAAGGCAATGTAAATTATCTTGAAGAATTTGTTGCACAGAACCTCCCTCAGGTAAAGGTTATTCGCCCTGAAGGCACCTATATGGCGTGGCTCGATTTAGCAGGTTTGAAGTTAAGTGACCCCGAGCTGAAAAAATTTATGATCGAAAAAGCGAAGCTTGGCTTTAACCATGGACCGACATTTGGTCCTGGCGGCGAAGGCTTCCAGCGGATAAACCTGGGCTGCCCCCGGGAAATAGTAAAAGAAGGGTTGAGGAGACTGAAGGAAGGGATTGAAGGTAATTAACAATCTACTAAAAGAACCTTTACCACTTATCTTTGAGTATTAACATTTCTATGTTATGAAGTTTTACATAACTATGTTACTCAGTGTTACATAAGTATGTTATTGAATGGAACATATATGTATTTACATCTTTTAGAACTATTTAAAAAGAGATGGGATCAGTGGGAGAAACCAATAGTCCACCGCTACGCGGCTTAAAAGAATTCAATCATGAAAATTTTGCTACAAAGAGATCACCGCTACGCGGCTGCTGAGCTGCAGAGCAGCAAACTATTTGTAGATATTCAGTTATGAAAACCTTTTTAGCCGCATCGCGGCGACCTATCTCTTTTCAGGAATTCCGACTGACCCCAAGAGATGTTCACCTTATATTTTATACCGATTGTATCATTGCCATATAATTCTCCACAGGAATATAACCCGGAATGCTGTTGCCTGAGCCCAGGGCATAACCTTTGCAACCTGTTTGTGTTAGCAGGGCTTTAGCCCTTTTTGCGATCTCGTAAGGACTTCGCCGGGCCAGGAAATCAATATCAATCCCACCCAAAATGGCAATGCGGCTTCCCCATTCCTCATAGGCCTGCTCCACCGGTAAAATACCGTCTTCGTAAGAGTGCTTTGCATCATATTTCAGGTCGTCAATAATTTCGTCCATAATGGCTGCAAGATTTCCGCACGAATGGAGGATTGCAGGTTTTTGCCGGTTGTGAATTGCTTCCACCATCCTTTTGTGCCAGGGGAAAACAAATTTCCGGAGTGTATCGGGGTCAAACATTGTCTGGGTTTTGAACCCCCAGTCGTCGTTTACAATCAATGCCCCAACTGGATCAATCTGAGAACATTTTTCATAAAACCTCAGTAAACGGGAACCTACAGAGTCGAAAACATCCTTTACAAGATCTTCGTCTTCAAAAAACATAAAACAAAGATTTTCAAACCCCACCAGGTTAATCACATTTTCGAGCAAACCCCCGGGACCCGGCACAATGAACTTCATTTTTGGCCTCAGGTTCCGCTCTAACCTTTCGAAAATACCATAGTCTCCTTTTTCAGGATCCGGCCAGGAGTATGCTTCGAAGGTTTCGCAGCTTGTTATTACGCTGCCTTCGTTTTGTGATGTAGTGGCTTTGGTATCGTGAGCGGCAGTTTGGAACCTGAGATCGCTGAAATATCGTGCAGGAATGGTTGCATAGTCGTATCCGGCATTGATAAAAGCTTCGATTACAATCTTAACCTGCTCATCTCTTTCTTCTACGGCTGAATAATCCTTTCCGGTAAGCACTGAAAACAGTCCGCCATTCATAAAATATTCAAAAAGTACCGGCCGGTCAGGTTTCTCGCGGCACAGTACTTTTAATAATTGTCCAAAATCGGGATCGTATTTTAGGTTCACTATACTTTGATGTAAATTTTTCTTTTATGAAGAATGTAACCTATCAGCCAGAATAATATGATATGTGAAATGGCAAACAGCAAGGAACCGTTGATATCGCCTGCCCATGACTGGAACAGGTTTTTATAGGCCCAGGTATAACCATTCAGGGTGGTGCCATCTTCTAAAGTGAACTTGATAATCCTGGAAATAATTTTAGCCCATAAGCCGGAGAGCGCAAAGATAAACAGCGGGTTCATTCCAAAAACGACAAAGAAGGAGGTCCATTTGGTATAGCCCTTCTGGTCGATGATAAGAATTAACAATCCTAAAACCAGACAGGCCAGACCGGCTGTGTAAAGCACATACGAACCTGTCCACAGGGGTTTGTTAATTGGCAGGAAGAAATTCCAGATCAGTCCGGAAGCCACTCCCAAGGCTCCCCACAACCACAATTTGAGGTGAATGGAAGTTTTTTGCGCCTCTTTTATGAGTCCTCCGGCCAAATAACCCAGTATCACTGTTCCTATAGCTGGAAGCGTGCTGAGCAGTCCTTCCGGATCGAAGGGAATACCAAAACCCTTATAAAGATGATTAACGCCAAGAACAGCGCTATCGAAGGGAATGGTTGCATTTCCGGGAAGACTGTAAGGCTCGTTACCTCCGAAGAACCAAAGAATTCCCCAGTAGGCAAGTAAAATAATACCAGTTATGTAGGGCAGAAATTTCCGGGGAGAAGCCAGAACAATGAGTGAACCAATTCCATAAGCCAGCGCGATGCGTTGCAGCACGCCGAGAATGCGGAGCTTGGAATAATCGGCCAACCATTGCGGAAAAGAGTTCAGAAACAGCCCGATGGCAAAAATCAGCAGCGTTCTTCGGCCAAGACGGAGCAACGATTGCTTGTTAAGGGTTGAATCATACTTAGCAAACGAAAAAAACATGGAAACGCCTACAATAAAGAGAAAGAATGGAAAAACCAGGTCTGTAGGGGTGCAGCCATTCCACTCTGCATGGCGCAGCGGAGCATAGATATGTGCCCAGCTGCCGGGGTTGTTTACCAGGATCATCAGGGCTACAGTCATGCCCCTGAATACATCGAGCGATAGATAACGTTGTGAAGTAGTCATTTCTGTGAGTTTTACTGGTTAAAATGTACCGGAGCACTTTCGGTATTTGAATAGCTCAGGGACGATATCATATAGAAATATTTACCTGTTTCGGTTTTGCTGCTTACCGGAAACGATACGCTTGTATCAGCAGTTGTAATGAATATGTTTTCAGCCTTTTCGGCACTTGCCGGTTTGCCTTTCCTGAATTTGTATACTACAAAACTTTTGTTGTTTACTCCTGCTTTCCACGAAAGTGTAATTGTTCCATCCGAAACATCCAAATAGGTATCGGCAGGTACACCGGGCGTTACTGAGGTAATTTTATAATTTACCGACGGCAGTGCCGGATATTTGTATACCTTTTTCAGAAGTTTCTCATGAATTTTCAGCGGATTGCTCCGCATAAACTTCGCACTGAAGAACATACTCCCGTTGATATTCGGATATTGGCGGTTCAGCTCAATCTGCCGGATGATCTCTTTTGACTTGTGCCACTCTTTTTCTTTGGCTTTTCTATCGATGCGGTATGGCGCCTGACCAACATAAACCGGACAACCATAAGAATTGCGGCTCCACCAGTCGGCCAGAACAGCATAATCGGCTACCTTTTTACCAATCTGCCAGTAAATCTGCGGAACCACATAGTCGATCCAGCCTTCCTTTTGCCACTTGAGAATATCGGCGTACAGGTCGTCGTAGTTGGTCTGACCAGCCTGTGTCAACGATCCTGTGGGATCTTTTTCGATATTACGCCAAACTCCGAAAGGCGAAATACCGAATTCCACCCAGGGTTTAATGTTGCGAATACTGTCGTGAATTTGTTTGATGATCAGATTTACATTGTCACGACGCCAGTCCTCGCGCTGCTCAGATGAGAACCCGCGGGGAAAAGCAGCATAGGTCTTATCGTCGGGGAACTCTTTTTTAGCGATGCGATATGGATAAAAATAGTCGTCCATGTGGATGGCATCTATTTCGTACCGGCGGACGATGTCGGTCACAACGCGGGTAACAAAGTCACGCGTTTCCTGAAGTCCCGGATTGAAATACAATGTATTGCCATAGGTGAGAAACCACTCCGGATGAACGTTGGTGATATGGTTCCCGACGGTGGTATTTTTGGCAGTATCGGGGACCGCCCTGTAGGGATTAAGCCAGACATGGATATCGATGCCCCGCTTGCGACATTCTTTGATTGCAAACTCCAGCGGATCGTAATAGGGATCGGGAGCTTTCCCCTGCTGGCCCGTAAGCCACTGCGACCAGGGCTCGTAAGGCGAATTGTAAAAAGCATCGGCACAGGGACGGATCTGGAAAATAACTGTATTCATGTGGTATGCCTTGGTGAGATCGAGTAACTCGATCATCTCTTTCTTCTGAACATCAACAGGGAGACTATCATCAGAAGGCCAGTCGATATTGGCAACTGTTGCAATCCAAACCGCACGCATCTCTCGTTTGGGATAGTTCTGGGCAAAGGTTGAGAACGAAATAAATAAAAGCAGAGCCGGAAAAATGAAGCCTCTCCACTGTATTACTCTGTGGTTCTCCGTGCCTTCTCCGTGGTTCTCCGTGTAACCCGGTTTACTTTTAAAATCTTTTGAATACATATCCTTTTTTCTTTAGCGTGTCGATAATGGTGCTTAACTGGTTATAAAACTTATCTGTTCTGTCGGGATGCGTGCCTAAGTGAATGAGCAGGATGGCACCATTCAGTTTTTCGGCAGAAGAAGCTTCAAACTTCATTAACTGCTCCATTAAAGCCTGCGACGACTTGTAGTTTTTCATGTCGGGTGTTGTATAATCGGCATTGGTGCCTGTGCCCGGCGTAAAATTAATCAGCTCCAAACCCATACCGGCGCTCCAGTTGCTGATTGCTGCATTGTACCATTCGTAAGGAGGCAAAAACACTTTGGCCGAGTCGGGATGAATACCAACCTTTGCAAGCTCCGCATAGTTTGCTTTTAAGTCATTTTCAAAAACCTCGTGTGTTATTATTACCGAGTCGCGATTTTCCCAGTTCATGTACAGCAGGTGTTTATCCGAATGGGCGCCCACATAATGCTTATCGGCCACCATTTTTTTAACAGCCTGCGAGAACTTTGGATTTCGAAGAAAATTCCCAGTAAGAAAGAATGACGCTTTTACCTTTTTCTTTGCAAGTGTTTTCAGGATTTCATCAGCACCTTCTCCAAATTCGTCGGCAGAGAATATCAGGCGGATCTCTCTTTTATCAATGTTCCTGCGAACCACGGCGCCCTGGGCATCCACCAGATCTTTACCGGAGTTCTTCATCTTCATACCTTCGCTTTCGAGGTACGACAAATAAAAGCTCAGACTGGCTGTACCATCCATCGTAGGCTCGTTAGTACTATAATCGCCGATATCGTCGTGGTAAACCGCAATCCCATTCTGAAAAGGAGCATAAGGATCTTCGCCGAAGAGTGTGATCCCTTTTAAATTTTTATAGATGGTTGCATATACAGGTCCATCGACTAATCCCCCGAAGGTGGTCTGGTTCATCAGTCTGGTGATGGAGGAGTGTGGTTTTAGCGGGTTATCGCTTCCGGCAGGAAAACCGCAGATCATGCTGGTGCCCCAGGGATTACAGCCAAAGAGCCAGTCGCGCAGGGCAGCTTCCATTTCAACAAAGCTAGAATCGCCCGAAGCCTGAAAATACAACCTTGACTGTGTCACAGCAGCGGCCACAAGGTTATTCGAACACCAGATAAAAGGAATGCCAATGAGAAAAGGATCGTTTTTGCCCCGGGTGTACATACCTTGCAGTCCTTTCCGCATAAAAGCAATACTCGCCGATGCTTCGCTTCCGTTACCGAGGGCCTGATTGGCATGCCCCATATTGACAAAAGGATAATACTGATAGTGACGTGCAGTATCGCGGCCCATCCAGGGAGTGACAGGTTCCAGGGCAGCCCAGTAACCTGCCTGTTTCAGATATGCATTGTTACCTGTGAGTTTATAAAGTTCGGAAGCGGCAAGTTCCAGATCATCGGCATAGTTATCCTCTTCATAAAAATAGGGCGAAACCACGCATGCAGTCTGCGCCACACCCAGATCGGTTAACCCGAATTCAAAAGCATCCTCGGCCTTTTTCACAAGCAATTGAGAAAGTGCCGGATCGACACCTTTAAAAACCTGAGCTCCCAAAGCAAAAGCAGCGCTATACTTTCCGGCGGTGGACGAAACACCTGTTGCCCGGTTTTTGAAAGCGCCCAAACCCTGCGGTTTACCGGTAATAAAATAAACAGGGCGATTTAATCCGTTTCCGTATGAAGCCTTATCTTTATTGGGCAACCGAAATCCCTGATGATCGCGGTCGTCGGCAATCTGGTTAAACATAACGCCACTGTCGGGGTTCATTTTCAGGAGCCAGTCCAAACCCCAGCGTGCCTCATCCAGTATATCTGCAACTCCGTTTTTACCAGGAAGTCCGTTTGCATCAAATTCATCTTTATAAACCGCAGGGTTCTTCTGATACGCAAAAAGCATCTGGTAAACAGCATTTGCCGAAGTTGTCACATATTGGAGATAATCGGTGGCATCGTGCCAGCCACCTTTCACATCAATAATTTCGCCGGTGCGGGTGGGATGATCCACAATAAATCCGTCGTGTGTGTGACAGGAGTCTTTTAAAAAGGGATTATATCCACAACGTTGCTGACGCATATATTTTAGGATAAAGTCGGAAGATCCTCGGTAAGCATCTGCTGAGATTTTAAACACTGGAGAGATGGCTCTTCCAGCCCTGATATAATAACCACCACTTTTCTCCAGTCGGGAGAAATCGAGCCGGGCAGCCATTTTCATTCCCCAGTTGAATCCATTGAACTGCTGAGATTTTCCCGAGAAAACAACTTCGCCGGTAAGAGCATTGCAAACCTGGAAATCTGTAACTGCGGCCTCCTCATTTGCAATCAACACTGCTACTTTAACAGAATGTGGCAGGTAACCCATCTGGTTGATGCGGATCCAAACGTCGGCATTTAGTTTAAAAAATGCTGAAAGAAGTAGTGAGAGAAGTGTAAGTTTTTTCATGAGTTGATGTATTTATGCCCTCATCCCCGGCCCTTCTCCCAAGAGGAGAAGGGTGCCTCCTATTCGAAAGTAACAGAGGAATCATAAAACCCTGGTACTGTTTTAAATACCTCTCCTTCAGGAGAGGTATTTAGGGTGAGGTTTATCAAAGTCTATTTTTCTTCACCCTTCTCCTCCTGGGAAGGGGTTTGGGGTGTGGCTTTTTTAATCCCGAAATCCGGCCGTACTTTTACAAAGAATACAGGTATCATACCCGGGATCATGCAAAGCATCACCCATACGAAAAAGTTTTTGTAGCCAACCATATCCTGCAGCCAGCCCGAGAACATGCCGGGGATCATCATGCTGGCAGCCATAAAACCGGTAGCTATGGCAAAATGAGCGGTTTTGTTTTTCCCTTCCGAAATATAGATCATGTAAAGCATGTAAGCGGTGAACCCAAATCCGTACGAAAACTGTTCAACGGCAACGCAAAAACCAATGACCAGGTAATTGGTTGGTTGGGCAAACGAGAGGTAGACATAAGCCAGATGAGGCAGGTTGATGGCAAGTACCATCCACCAAAGCCAGTACCTTAAACCCTTTTTTGCAGCTGCAAGACCTCCGAGAATACCTCCAAGAGTCAGAGCCAGAATACCAAAGGTTCCATAAATTAACCCTACTTCGCCGGTGGTTAAACCTAATCCTCCTATATTCCTGGGATCGAGCATAAATGGCGATGCCAGTTTTATAAGCTGGGCTTCACCAAAACGATACAGGAGGAGGAAAGATATGATCACCCATATTTCTTTTTTGGCAAAGAAAGATCCGATAGTTTCAAAGAAGTCGGTAAGCAGATTGTTGTTGGTGCGGACGGCCTTATCACCAACCGGATAGGGCAGCATAAACTTATGGTAAAACGAAAACAATACAAAAAGCACTGCCAGAATGATAAAAGTAATACTCCACGAAAGATGAATATTTCCGGAAGTTCCCTTAAAAACTGCTTCGGTACCCCGGCTGAGTTTCTGATCGGCCTGAAGTAAGATGTATGCCGGTTTATCCCAGTTCTTAGCATTAAACGCCAACCTGTCGCCCTCCAAAAGCTTGATACTGTTATCGCCCTTCTGAAACTTCAGGTTTAACACCATTTCCTTGTTTTCGTCGGGCTTTTTCGAAAGTTTTACGGCAACCACAGCTATGCTTCCTGTTTTGGAGTCCAATGCTGCAGGCGCTTCGCCGGCGTTAAAGGTTTCCTTCAGAAATTTCCCTAAAGGATTAGAAATATTTCTGGTCCACCACGATACTTTTACCTGTTTGCTTGTAACAGCCTTTGATGCTCCAAGCACAAAACCATTGCCGGTGTTATGCTCCGAAATAACGGCTTTGATAGAATCGAGCTGACCTTTGGCAATATTTTGTGTTGAAATTTCAACCTTTTCAGGAAAAACTGCGAAATAGGTCTTTCCTTCGTTTGAGATGCTGTTTAATGAAATTTCGGGCAACTTTACTTCGTTTGAAAACGAAGGTCCAGCCTGGGCATTGATGATGATAGGAGGATGACCGGTAGTTGTTTCAAAAAATCCGGCAACTATTATCAGCAATCCCTGGCCAGTGATCATGGCAATTCTGTAAAAAGTACTGCGGATCCCTACAAAATAAGTCTGCTGGTGTTCGTTCAACCCAAGCATGTAAAACCCGTCGGCGGCAATATCGTGGGTGGCTGAACTGAAAGCCAGGAGCCACATAAAAATAAGCGTTATCTTAAAAAATACTGGCAAAGGTATTGCCAATGCGATACCGCCCAGTCCGGCGCCAATTAACAACTGCATCACCACAATCCACCAGCGTTTGGTTTTCAACAGGTCCACCAGCGGACTCCAGAATGGTTTTATCACCCAGGGCAAATACAGCCAGCTTGTGTATAAGGCAATATCGGTGTTTGAGATGCCAAGCCGCTTAAACATAATTACGGCGACGGTCATAACCACTACATAGGGAATGCCTTCGGCAAAGTAGAGGGTGGGAATCCAGAACCAGGGATTACGGGATGTTTGTTTCATAAGAGTATAATATGGGCCTCATCCCCCGGCCCTTCTCCACAGGAGAAGGGAGTATGCTCCGAAAAAGATGAGTGCATAGTTTTAGTATTTGTAAATTTCTAAAATGTAAGCGAAAACTTAATTAATACATGCCTTTATTCCCCTTCGGGGGATACAGGTGGCTTAATTCTGCTCCTTTGAAATAATGGTTCAGAATTTCTTTATAGGAATATCCCTTTTCGCCCATCATGGCAGCACCAATCTGACACAGGCCCACACCATGGCCCCAGCCGGCTCCGGTAAGCACAAATTCTCCCGGAACACCGTTTTGTAAGTTATTCCTGTCGACAACAAAAGCGGAGCTGTAGAGGTGCGACTCAGAAAGTACTTTTCTTATCTGAAGTTCTTTACCTATGGTGAGAGTAAGCTTTGAACCTACAATCTTCAGTTTGATCAAACGGCCTGAGTTGCCTCTTTCCACAGGCACCAGGTCGATAATAGCTCCAAAATCTTTCCCGATCTTACGCGAAATGAGCTCTGCAATTTTCTCCTGCGAATAAACCACTTTCCATCGGTAAAAGTCGGTGGTTTCCTGGTCGTAATCGTTCAACACCTGCGACAATACTTTTTTATCGTGCGTGTTACAGAAAGCTTCGGGCGGGGTACGGATCCAGTGATCTGCAGCTTTTTCATTGGTTAAATCCATATTGTAACCCGAAGGGGTTTGCGGATTATCAACTATTGCCTGAAGATATGGATGGTTCACCGGTTCCCATGTTTTCTCAAAAAGTTCGGTTATACCGCCACAGCTTTTGTAAAATCGTGCATCGCATACGTTCCCCTTGTACATCAGGCATAAACCGCGAGTTTCGTCAATGGCTTTTGCAACGAGCTGACTGGTTTGACGGGTGATCCCCTGGTAACGCTGGCAGTGGTCGTCGGCACAAACATCGAAGTTGGTATGGTCCTCGCGGTCGTACCAGCGGATATATTCTTCGGGGGTCTCGTAAATGCTCTGGTATTTCTCTTTGGATTGCTCGAGCTGTTTTCCTTTCAGCACCTGCGCAAGGAGCCAGGAACGCGAAATTACGGCATGGGCTTTCAAAAGCTCCAGACTGCTGGTGGCACTCATTTCGGATGAAATTACGCTCAAAAGGTAATCTTCGAGCGAGAGTACATTGATTGCAGTAAGCTTTTCGTTTTCAACCAAAAACTGCAACGAACCTTTGAACTTCTGGTTTTCCTTTCTTTCCCAGTGAAATTTGATACCGATGGTTACATTCAGCAAATCGAACGAAGCCGTTTCGTAATCTTCGGGTTCGAGCAGAAAACTACTGCCCGGCAATGCTAAACCATTCAGCAGAATTTTCCCGTTTGTGTAACTCACACTGTTTTTCCCTACGACAGCTTCTCCGGTTTCTTTTAAATTATAAATTCCATTGAGGATAAACTCAATGGCCGGTTCATACATAATTCCAATTCTCAGTTGTGGTTCGTTCATACTTTATATTTTTATAGCAGACTGTGTGAGAAGGCCGGAAAGACTTCGACTACGCTCAGTCGGACGTGACAAAATCAGCCATTTGCCCTATTGAGCGGAGTCGAAATATGACTGTTCGTTGACTTTTCACACAGCCTCATTTAAACTGAAGCTTTTATTACCATTTCAAGAACCGGATACACCGGATCGTGAAATCCAAATTTACGATATAATTTTTCTCCATCCTGAGAGGTATGCAGCGCCACTTTGCTGATTCCCATTTTTGCCGCATGTTTCAAAAGCTGGCTGAGAATCATGGAAGAGATACCTTTCCGCCGCGCCTCAGGAACGGTATACATATTCAGAATATCGCCTTCCAGGTATGAGGCTCTGTTAAAATCGCCCGGAATTTTCTTTATCACCATTGCTCCAAAAGCAAGAGCTTTTCCTTCGTAAACAGCCATCAGGGCAAAAAAGCTTCCCTCTGCCATGGACATCCGGAAATATGCTTCCAGTTCCTCTGTGAGGGTCTTTTTATAATCATCACTTCTTTCCCCCTGCAACTGAGTAAGGTAATTGAGCCGATGCTCAGTCATAATGCTGATATCTGTCTCTTCAACCTTTCGGATTACGATTTTTGAAAGTTCGATATCCATTTGTTAAAGCCTTATTAATTTCTCAACAGAAGCTTCGTCCATGCAAACCTGCGAGAGCATATCCGAAACATCAGCTGCAGTTATTTTGTCGAAATCTTCTTCGCGGGGAGTGATAAAAACACCACCCATGTCCACGCTGGCAGGGCTCAACAGGATCTGCTTTTCACCCGTTTCGAAATATTGTTTGGGACGGTGCAGAATTCGTGGAAAGAGATGCACAACCCACTCGCAATCTTCTTTGTAGGCCAGGATGTTCATCATCGGTTCCTTCTCCTGGGGCTGCATTTTTTTAAATTCACGGTAAAATTCTTCGAAAAGCAGGCTCATCGAAGCCTTATCCCTGCCATTCATTGAAATAACACCCCGCTGGTAACCTTTCCAGGTGTAAACATTTACAAGCTTTTTCTCGCCGATCTGCTTCAGCAGAACCGGATTATGAAAGTCTTTTTCGATAGGAAGAAATCCTTTGGAACCGGCCTGAAAATGAAAATGGTCGGGAGCCGAAGCGCCACATTTCGGACCATTGTAAAAGACTACAAAATCGGGCAGCGCTTCCGCAAGGTCGAGCATATCTTCGAAATGACCTTCAATCAGCTGATCGGTGTGCTTTTCGATGGGTATTGTAAGATGTTTTGGGAAAATTGGAAAAGGGTTGATAAGAACAATATACGCATCGTTGAAAGGAATACCACGCTGTTGTTTGGGCCGGTTCTGAGCACACAAAAAGCATGGCCGGGCTTCGATGGATTTTGTATCTACCTTGGCGGCCGAGGAAATTATGCGCTTTGGATTGAACTGCACCAATATCTCGAACCCGTTGAAAGGTAAGGTTTTGGTACGAACACTTTTCAGGTCGTTATAATTCAATGCCGGCAGCTCCCATTCGGCAAGCTGGTTTTGAATGAATTGATCGATTGTGGCCTCTCCCTGGCCCTCTCCAAAGGAGAGGGGGAATGCACCGGTTTGATGTTTTGAGTTCATATAATTAATTAAAGCCCTCACCCCGACCCTCTCCCAAAGGGAGAGGGAGGAAATACACAGGCATTTTCTTATTTGTCATTAATCCTAAAAGTTGCTCCACTCCCCTCTCCTCCCTGGAGTGGGGCTGGGGGTGAGGCTTCCTACACCTTCTGCCCTTCCTTCACATACTGCTGCCGTGCCCAGAATTCGAGTGTGCGGATCCTGTCTTTATATAAATTATGGCCGTTAAGCTTTTGAATATCGAGCGATGCATCGGAGTTTTCTTCCCAGCGGCGACACAGATACAATGGTTCGTAAATACGGCCGATCTGGTAATACCGGCTGATATTCAGACCCAGCGCATAATCTTCTCCATAGCTTACATTGGGAACTTTTACCTTGCGGATTACGGGTGTGTAAAAAGCTCTGGGCGCTCCCAGACCATTAATACGCAAAGCATTATTGCGGCCGTTATCAGGTGTCCATTCCTTATGGTCGATCAAACCCGGGGGTATTTCCTCGAGTTTGAAGTTTACCATCCTGTACGAACCCACGAGCATGGCACAGTTCTGTTCATAAAAAGCAGCAACCACACGTGCAATAACATTACCATCAATATAAAGATCGTCGCTATCGAGCTGAATGGCAAACTTACCGCACTTTGGATGCATAATGCCTTCGTTCCAGCAACCGCCTATACCCAAGTCTTTACGTTCAGGAACAATAAGTTCCACACGCGGATCTTTTGCGGCAAACGATTTGATCAGATCGGTAGTTCCGTCAGTCGAAAAGTTATCAATAATCAGCAGGTTGAATTTGAATGTAGTTTTTTGGCTCAAAACCGATTGTATAGCATCGCCAATAGTCTTTACCCGGTTACGGACGGGAATAATTACCGATGCCTCGAACTCGAAATTCCCTTCATTAAATTCAATTTTACGGAACTGCGGACTCAACCAGGCTCCAACTTCTTTTAGGTGAGCGGTACAGGCTTGTTCCATCTCGATCTGCACCTGACGGTTTTTGGGATCGACATAATCGAACTGCTTTTCGCCCGATTTGCGGGTATCGGTTTCAATAACCGTGTAAAGCATCTCAGGAATGCGCACCAGCTTTTGCTTTTGAGAAACTTTCAGTCGCAAATCGTAAAAACCGGCAAATTTATATGGCACTGCCATGCGCGAAACAGCATCTTTCAATGCAGGAGCACTATAAAAGAGCAAAGAGCCAAAATCGAAATCGTCGCGCAGACTGCCGTCCTGGTAATCGATAACGGGATGTGGCTGCCGGTTTCCTTCTTTCATTTCGAAATAATCGGAGTAAACCATCCCGGCACCGCTATCGCTGCAAATCTGCATAAACCTATCGAGCGCGTGCTGACCCAAATCGAACGGAAGATGTTTGTTGTAAATCAGCACAAAATCACCCGAAGCTTTTGCAGCTATTTCTTTCAAAGTCTCAGTTGCAGCAATATTTTCAGCAATAATCCATCCATCAGGACCTGCAACATCCATTTTTTCTTTTCCGACAGCAAAAACCTGTTTCACTGATCCCGAAGCCTTCAGCACCTCAACATTGTGGCGGAGATCTTCTGCATTAGCTGCCGAAACAAAACATGTTATCATAAGTAATTATTTAGCTCGTTAATATCTATTATTTTTTAAGGAAATTCAATATCTGCAACATAAATTCTTTTCTTTCCTGATCCGTTTTTAAGGTCTCGAAAGGAAATCCGCAAACCACACTCCGGTAATTACCTCTGAAGCCCACACCGGCACTGCTGTTGTTTTGTTTGTACCGGAAGATTGTTTTCGCTCCGGAGCCTTCAGGATCAATGGCATCGGGCGCTTCAACCGTGTAAATGGCAGGATCGTAAGAGGCATTGAAACTGAAATTACCCTGCAGCAAAGGTGCTGAATCGTCGGTGGCGTAAAATTCGCCGTTGTTAACAGCATGATTTGTTCTCCACTGGAAATGCAGCACTTTCGCCGCAAATTTTATGGCTGTGGAATCGCCGGTTTCCAACAAATCGGTTCCGGTGTAGGCGCCCGAAAGGAATATCCCTTTGCCGTTATCCGAAAGTTCTTTGAGCTTATTCAAAAAAGCAGGTGTATAAATCTGGAAATCTTTTACTCCTTTTTTCATGAAGGAAGGAACGGATTTCTCTTCTCCAAGCACAACATCCACAACATCAAAGGGTGATGTGTTGAACGAGCTTTGGTTAAAAACCTCATCGCTCACCGAAATAAATGAGTAACCATTGGCAAGAATGGCTTCCCCGTGCACTTTTGTAAAATCGAAAGTATTTCCGGGAATCACTTTCCCTTCCATGTCGCCATAACTGGCCCCCCAGCCGGGACTATCGTCATCTTTCCAATCTGATTTGCGGTTGAAATCATATTGATTGCCCACATGCCCGATTTCGGAATGATACGGCACACCCTGATCATCCCACCAGGCAATGCCGGCCATGTTCCCCTGATCGAAGAAAGCAGGACCGCTTACCCTGTCAAAACCATTTACCACCAGAACGGTTGGAGCGGTTTCGTTTTTAATGCCCACCGCAAGCACTTCTGATGGAAAGCTTTCGCCGCCTTCATTCAGGGCAGTTACTTTATAACTGTAGATTTCATCATATTTGCCAAGGGTCAGAGTTAAAAAGGTATCGGTAACCACAACACCGTTATCAAAGCCGCCGTTTCCAATTCTTTTATAAACTTTATAACTATGAGGTTTGGCAGTTACTTCGAGTGAATCCAAAACGGGCTTCCAGCTAAGACGAATTGCCTTATTCCCAAGGTTGGAAATTGCAAAATGATCGACCGGTAAAGGCTGAACCACATAAGGCCTGTTTTGCTGATAAGCCATATATTTCAGCAGGGCTTTGTAAATGGCGCGGCTGACTGTAAACCTGAATCGTGGATCGAGACTGTATTTCATATCGGCGACATTCTGGTGCGACAACAGCTCAAGCAAGACTGCCGGAACAATCTGTCGATAAGCTTCAGAATAACCGCGATCCCACATGTCGCGGTGGGTCCAGTCGGGTTTAAACTGCGCACGGATGTCGTCAACAATTTGCGAATGGACCAGATCGGCCAAATCCCGGCTCGTCATCTTCGACTGTCCGTTGGGGAAAATACCGTTATTCTTTTCGGTGCTGTAAATGGTGAGTGTGCCAATAACCGTATCGTTTGGCGTTGTACCTGCATCGGTATGAAAAGCCATGGATACATCAACAGGGATATTCAGACCCGTATTGAAAGAACTGCGATACTGAGGTTTTGACGAGCCAATCAGGTAATTGATCCATTCCCCGCGCGACTGAAGATCGTCGGTATAGTCGTTTTTGCCTTTGTTGAGATTATAAACCAGCGTGTCGGGAGCGCCTGCATACTGCAGATAATAGCGGGCAGCTTCCATATACCGTGGCCTTCCGCTTTCTTTCCACTGGTAGTTCACTTTGCTGTTATCCATGGGTCGGCGGGCTACACTGCCCATCCCTCCGCCAAAACGAACAGCATCGGTGGATATATAGCCATCTTCCGTTCCTTTAATATTGATGGAAACGCCTCCCGATGTACCTTTTTCAAACTCGAAGTTTCCGAGATAAACCCAGGTGCTGCCACTCATGCGCTGATTAACCAGAAAGCGGGTCTCGCCACCGAGGTGTTTCACAATGTATTCGACAGAAGAACTGTTCGAATTATCCTGCAGGTACGACACATAAACAGCATAATTGCCTCTTTCAGGTATTGCCGGAACATAATCGATTACTCTGCCGGCATTCTTTTTGGGATCAATCCTCAACGAAGTTCCCGACTCAAAAGGTCGGTCGCCGTAATAAAGGGTATCTTTCGGAGCAAAGCCCTTTTTTATTTCATCGTAAACCAGTTCAACGGGCATCAGGATGTTTGACAAACCCCGTCCGTTGTTATCCACCACCACTTCGTGTACCTGGGTATCGCGCTCTCTTGGAAGAAAAACTGTTGCTCCGGCATTTTCGAGCATGGGAACGATGTACTGGTACATATACATCAGCGGATGCACATCCTCCACGGTGCCAAAAAGGCGCGCCCGCTGGTATTCCCAGCGATCGAGCGTGGTTTCATAAAAGTAACCGTGACTGGGCCACAGCGCTATATTATTATTGTATAATCCTTTCGACGGAACCTGCGCATCCACTCTTCTAACAAGGGGTATCCGGTTCACCGAAAAAACATCGTTCCTTTTTTCGTCTACCGGCAAAGTTTTTCTTGCCCAGTTGGGGACCAGATCCTGAATGATTGCTTTATTCGAAAAAATCTGAAGTTCGTAATCGCTGAACTTTTTACCAAGCTTTTCTGCTATTGTGCCATAAAGTTTTTGGGAAACATCCTCGCGTATGGGCAGGTACGACAAATCGGGTGCAAAGTAAATTCTGAAATTTTTATCGGCAACGGAAAGCTTAAAAGAATCAATTTTTATTTTCTGAAATTCTTTTAAATCAATCTCCGCTTTTTTCCAGTTATCCAGTCTCTTTTCAGCTTGTCTCTTCAGTCTTTTTTCTTTGCCCGATTGTGCAAAAACCTCATTAGAACTTAAAAGAAAAGCTAAGCCTAATAATACTGTAACACCTAAGTATCTCATAAACAATTTTTAGTGTAGCTAATTATGTAAAAAGATCAGTCCAAAAATAAATAGTCTTTTTAAATTTTACAATAGTTGTAATACATGTTATATATTACTTGTTAATTTTTATAACTTTTATACTTTTGCAGAGTAAATATAACCATCATATAAAATGAAATACACAACCTATTAATTGAAAATTGGGAATTTACAACTATTTAATCGTAAATTATAAGTTGTTATTGTTTATATATTATTGCTGGTAAGAAATATTTCAAAGGAATATGGCAAATATACTTGTTGCGGACAGCGGATCAACAAAAACACACTGGATTTTGTTTAGAAATGACAGGAAAGAGGCTCCTTTCATCACTTCAGGAATTAACCCTTTTTATCAGGATACTGAAAGTATTGTAGATACGATTGAAAAGACCCTTCTGAAAAATGTTATAATACAACCTGATCATATATTCTTTTATGGAGCAGGATGTGCTAATCAGAAGCAGGAAATTGTAATGAACGCTTTGAAAAGAATTTATCCCGCATCGGATGTTTTTGTAGGAAGTGACCTTCTAGGTGCAGCAAGATCTCTATGCCAGAACAAAAGCGGAATAGCATGTATTCTGGGAACCGGTTCAAATTCCTGTTTTTACGACGGTAAAGAAATCGCAGCCCATGTTTCTCCGTTAGGCTATATTTTAGGTGACGAAGGAAGTGGTGCAGTTTTAGGAAAAACATTAATCTCGGATATTTTGAAAAACCAACTACCGGAAGTTGTTTCTCAACGGTTTTTCGATACTTACCAGCTGAATGTAAACAGCATACTCGATTCAGCCTATAAACAGCCGTTCCCCAACCGTTATCTGGCGCAATTTGCGAAATTCATAGGCGATAATATCGAGATCCCGGAAGTGGAAAACATAGTTCGGGAAAGCTTTGAAGAATTTATTACCCGCAATGTGATGCAATACGAACAGGTAAAAACGACTGAAATATACTTTACAGGAAGCATTGCATGGTATTTTCAGGATCAGCTTATAAGAACCCTTGAAAAGTTTGGACTCAAAGCTGCAAAAATTACAAAAGCTCCTTTAGACGACTTAATAACCTATCATAATCAGCATTTAGCATTGATCTAAATGTTTGAACTTAAAAATTTCAAAATGGAACTTGAGAATAACAAGGAAACAAAAATGAGTGTTACCGAGACATCTTCTTTGTACGACAATCTTGAATCGATGTCGGTCCGGGAATTACTCGACAATATTAATCAGGAGGATGCCAAGGTACATGTTGCCGTGAGACAGGCAATTCCTCAAATTCAGCAGTTAGTGGAGCGGGCGGTGGCGAGGATGAAAAAAGGCGGTCGTCTCTTTTATATTGGTGCAGGCACCAGCGGACGTCTGGGCGTATTGGATGCTTCGGAGGTTCCTCCTACATTTGGGGTTCCTGATAATATTGTTATCGGACTTATTGCCGGTGGCGACGGGGCCCTGCGCAAAGCAGTTGAAGCCGCAGAGGATCATCCAACCAAAGCCTGGGATGACCTTATGAAATTTAATATCAACAGCAACGATACTCTGGTAGGTATAGCAGCATCGGGAACTACGCCTTATGTAATAGGCGGTTTAAAAATTGCCCGCGAACATGGGGTACTCACAGGTTGTGTTACCTGCAACCCCAACAGCAAAATGGCCGAGACCGCCGAAATTCCTATTGAAGCCATTGTGGGTCCCGAATTTGTTACCGGCAGTACGCGTTTAAAAGCAGGTACTGCACAAAAAATGATTTTAAATATGATTACTACCTCAATTATGATTAAATTGGGTAGGGTAAAAGGTAATAAAATGGTAAACATGCAGCTTACCAATAAAAAGCTGATAGAACGCGGTACACGGATGATTGTGGAAGAGCTGAATATTCACCGCGACGAGGCAAAACGTTTACTTCTGTTAAACGGGTCGGTAAAAAAGGCCATTGAAAACTATGCTGAAAATCAAGCTTCAGACAAATAGCTTTCTTTTCATAGAACTATAGCAACAGAAAGTGGTTTATAATGTGATTTTATCCGTACGGAAATATAATTATACACACAAATGAAAAACATCAATGTTGACAGCCTGAATCTTTCACCTGTTGAAAAGAGATTTGTTGAACTTCAGGAAAACAAAAAGATTTCCACCAAAGTTCCATACATTACAGTTGACAACTTCCCTAAACTGGGCTTTTTAACTGCCCTGCGATTTCTCGAATGGGTGGGACAAAATCCGGAAGGAACCATTAGTTTACCAACTGGTAAAACTCCCGAGTATTTTATCCGCTGGACCCAGTATTTAATGGAGAACTGGAGCAATGCGAAAGGTAAGAAGCTAAGAGAAGATTATGGATTGAAGGGTGAGAAAAAACCAGACCTGAGCGGACTCAAGTTTGTTCAGATCGACGAATTTTACCCCATCAACTCGCAGCAACAGAACAGCTTTTATTATTATGTAAACGAATATTACATCAAGGGTTTTGGGTTGAATCCCAAAAATGCCCTGCTGATCAACTCCGACACCATTCCTCTCGTCATCGGGAAGCATTTTTCGGAAGTTTTCCCTGACAGCAAAGTGGATCTCTCATTGCGTTACCGCGAGGCCAAAACCAAAAAAGAGCAGGAACAACAGCAATCCATTTTCAAAATCGACGACTGGTGCTGCAATTACGAGGCTCAGGTTCGCGAGAGAGGCGGAATTGGTTTCTTCCTTGGAGGTATCGGTCCTGATGGACATATTGCTTTCAATACCCGTGGTTCCGACCACTATTCAACAACCCGGTTAACCGCCACAAACTTCGAAACACAGGCTGTTGCCGCAGGTGATCTGGGTGGTATTGAAATATCGCGCCACCGTTTGGTAATCACAATCGGACTGGAAACCATCACCTACAACAAAGACGCTGTTGCAATCATTTTTGCCGCAGGAGAAGCGAAGGCTGGCCTTGTAAAAGATGCGCTGGAGAGTGAACCTACAGTACTCTATCCTGCAACAGTGCTGCAACGATTGCCAAACAGCCGTTTCTATCTCACGCAGGGAGCCGCTTCGCAACTGACTGACAGCATTGAGCATTTCTATAAAACCGGCCCGTGGACGCATGAGAAAACCGAGAAAGCTGTGATCGACCTCTGCCGTAAGAGCAACAAATATGGCCATCACCTGCTTTTAGAGGATTTGAAAAATGATCCTTTCTGCCGTTTGATTCCAAACCTGAATAACGATACCGTACAAACGGTTGTAAACTCAATTGTTTCAAAAATTGAACGGGGAATGCAGGAAGAAAATAACGAGGTATACTATCACACCGGTCCGCACCACGATGATATTATGCTGGGAATGTTGCCACCACTCACTGAATTGCTCAACAACGACAGCAACAAATCACATTTCTCTGTTTTGACCTCCGGATTTACAGCTGTTACCAACGACTTTATCTATAATTCGCTGATTGACACCAAGCAGTTTATTGAAGAAGGTCAGGTGAAAATGATTGAATACCCCGACTTTTTCGAAACTGGCTACAAATACAAATGGGACAAGGATGTATACCATTTCCTGAATAAAGTTGCCTCAGGGGAACCACGTGAACGCAAAAGAGGATTGTCGCACCGTTTGATTCGCGCTATTGTCGATATTTGGGCCGTAAAGAGCATCGACGAGCTTCGCGACACCATCAACAGTATTCTTGCAATTCTTAGAGATAGTTACAGCGGCCAGAAGAATCCTCCAAAAATTCAAAAGCTCAAAGGGATGCTCCGCGAGTTCGAAGAAGAGCTGGTATGGGCTCACTTTGGAGTTCAGGTGAAAAATGTTCATCACCTCCGCCTCGGATTTTACACGGGTGATATTTTTACCGAACAACCCAACCGTGAACGCGACGTAATTCCAGTGTTAAAACAGCTGAAAGAAATTAAGCCTTCGGTAATCAGCCTCGCATTCGACCCCGAAGGAAGCGGCCCGGATACCCACTACAAAGTTCTGCAGGCAATTGCCAATGCAGTAGCCCTTTGGAGCAAGGAAGAAGACTTATCGAAACTGCGCATCTGGGGTTATCGCAATGTCTGGTACAAATTCCACCCGGCCGATGTAAACGTAATTACTCCGGTTACCCTGAACGCACTGGATGTGCTGGATAAATCGTTTACCGACTGCTACCTTAGCCAGGTAAATGCCTCGTTCCCAAGTTACGAACTCGATGGAAAGTTCAGTGCTCTGGCACAGCGTACCTGGGTCGATCAGCTGAATATGATACAGTTGCTGTTGGGTAAGGTTTACTTCTATACCAACCCCAATTCAAAAATCAGAGCCAGCCATGGTTTAATTTTCTTTAAGGAAATGACCGTTGAAGAGTTTCTGAAAGAAGCCCGCGACCTCGAAAAATCGATGGAAGGAATGGTTTAAAGGCCCAATGAACATCAAACAAAAAACAGGAAAACTTAGTGAGATTTACTAAATTTTCCTGTTTTTTTGTTTGGGAAATTACGAAGATCTCTTGATCCTGTAATTCATAACCTAACCCGCAACACGTAACCAGCAACCCATTATTTCCAGAGGTTTTCAGGATAAACGCCTTCTTTGATCAGACTGCGGATTGTATCTACGGCAAGCGCGCGATCCTGCGGATAAGTCATCCCAAACCATTCGCTGGTACCCTGGAGAACTTTTACTTTTACCTCACCTCTTTCGATAAGTTCATTCACCATAAAAGGAATGTAGAATTCAGCCTTGGGATTGGAAACATTAGCTTTCAGGAATTCAATAAATCCTTGTTTCAGATAATCGAACAGTGAAGTTGTGAAGCCCCAGCAATTCATCGATACATACGATTTACCATCGAGTGTTTCGGTAGATCCATCGGGTAACTTGCTGATAATTCCACTTACAGTACGTTCAATATGTGTTTTCTCGTTGGCGGCTACCAGGTTGAAATTAGCATCGGTGGCACAAACTCCGCGCGATACAAATCCAAACTCCGAAAGTGTTTTTTCGAGCTGGAAACCAACCATGGAATACGTTTTATTGTCGGCTATAGCCGGAGAAGTCAGAAAATCAGCCAAAAGCTGGAACGAGCCATGACCGTAAAAATCGTCGGCGTTGATTACTGCAAAAGGTTCCTTCACTTTATCGGCAGCAACCAGAATGGCGTGACCGGTTCCCCAGGGTTTTACCCTGTCGGCAGGTAAAGAGAATCCTTCAGGCAGCACATTCAGCTCCTGAAAACAGTAATCAACAGCTATTTTACCTTCGAGTTTCTTCTGAATGGATTCTTTAAAATCGGCTTCTATATCCTTGCGGATAACAAAAACAACTTTGCCAAATCCGGCACGGATGGCATCAAACACAGAATATTCAAGTAAAGTTTCGCCCGATGGACCGAGTTTGTCCATCTGTTTCAAACTTCCGTAGCGACTGCCTAATCCGGCGGCCAATATTAATAAGGTTGGTTTCACAAACTAATAATTTATAATTAATAAGACTGCAAATATACAAAATAGTCGATAGCGTTCAGTCGATGGCCGATAGTTAATACAGTCGACGGTCGTCAGACGACGGTCCACGGCAAATACAAAATAGTCGATAGCGTTTGGTCGATGGTCGATAGTAAATACAGAATATACATATGGTGATGGGGCGTGCATTGTGTGAATTGTTTATATGATTATAGCGTTTGTGGGTTTAGAGATTTCTCAGTCGCTCGTTCCTCGCTTCTTCG